>NZ_JAAHFV010000059.1:0-24791 GCF_010672755.1 Moorena sp. SIO1F2 | reverse complement strand
TGCTCAATCCAAGTCTTAGCTAATGTCTCAGTATCTAGTTGCTGACAGCCATATCTAAAGGCACTGCCTAGGATAGCTTTAATGGATTTATCCTTAATATACTGCTTGAGGGGTTTAGTATATTGTTTCAATTCTTGCTTGGATAGGTCAGCATCTTCCAATTCCTTTTCAACTAAAGCTACAAATTCTTTTAAAGCTTTACCGAAGAGTTTTTTCTGGGTATTTTGATCCGATAGTCCAGTATAGTCTTTGATAGACTCTTTGAAGAAGTCTTTGGTGTAGTCTTCTAGAGCTTCTTTGGCCAAGGGACCGATCACTTCTTTGGCGAGATAGCCACCGGCACTAGAAATTCCCCAAACTGCTAACCAATCCAGCATGATATTGGTAGTTGTCTTTTGGTTTATTTATCATTATAGAGGAAAGGGAGTAGGGAGTAGGGAGTCGGGAGTAGGGAGTAGGGAACAGCGGATCTGGGAACAGGGAACAGTAGTCAAGATCTCCAAAATCTCCCCATCTCCCCATCTCCCCATCTCCCCACACTCCCGATAAGTCCGACAGTTGCTAAAATCAAAATCATGAGTCGGACAAAAATTGAGGTAATCTCATGTCTGTTGCCAAACCCTTATTTGAGCAGGTTATTCTCCCTCATCCGGCCAAAGAAACCCTGCCAACCATGTATGATTTACCCAGTGAAGATCCCGAGGAGCCGGGTTTGCCTGACGAATTTCATCTTTGGCAGCCACAACTGTGCAGTGAGACATTTCGCCCTCCCAATTATGAAAGCGAAAGGGTGTTTGTCGCCAGTGACTTAAATTTATATTATGACCCTAACCATACCGCTTGGTACAAACGACCGGATTGGTTTGCTGTAGTGGGGATTTCCCGATTCTACCAGGAAAGAGAGCTCAGAATGAGTTATGTAATCTGGCAAGAAGAGGTCAGACCAATTGTGGCCATAGAATTGCTATCTGCCAGCACCAGAGATCAAGACCTTGGTTACAGTGAACGAACGGTCGAACCACCAACGAAATGGGAAGTGTACGAGCAAATTTTAGCAATTCCCTACTATGTTACCTTTGACCGAGTTAGTAACGAATTACAACTTTTTAAGTTAGATGAGGGCAGCTATCAACCCCAAACCATAGACAATTCCAAATTTTGGATCCCTGAGTTGCAATTGGGTTTAGGACTATGGCTTGGGGAATATCGGGGATTGAATCGGTTGTGGCTACGTTGGTATGATCAACAGGGGAATTGGATTCCTACTGAGGCAGAACGAACCGAACTCGAACGCCAACGAGCTGAACAGGAACGGCAACGAGCTGAACTCGAACGGCAACGAGCTGAACTGGCTCAACAACGAGCTGAACAGGAACACCAACGAGCTGAACTGGCTCAACAACGAGCTGAACAATTAGCAGAACGGTTACGAGAGATGGGTATTAATCCCGATGAAATTTAACCTCTGTCTGAGTTGGTGGGTGTATGTCATTTAAGCTGTTTGACCCGCTGGTGGGTTAGATTATGTTCGGATAATTGGGGACAATACTGATAGATTGGCAATCTTTTTCAGTGCTACTGATACTGACGATAATTCCTTAAACGCAGTGCATGGCGAAAATTCGGAAAACCGTTGTGAACACGATTGGGTTAAATCCAGATTACCTGATTCCCGTTCCCAAAGAGACAATTCCGAAAACAGGGATTGGCAAAATTCAGCGCCAGGAATTGAGAAAAAGATTTGAGGCTGGTGAATTTGATGGTATCTTTTGAAAGCCTGAAGTTAATAACCTGTAGTTTGAGCAGATTATCAAGAAAATTATCTAGGAATTAATAATATAAAACTGTCATAAAATCAGAGACTATTTGTTAAATATTGCTGAAATATTTATTTGTGTAAAACAGGCATCTTGGTGGAACAGGCATCTTGCCTGTTTCCTCCCGCAAAATTTACTGACTGCTGACAGCTGACGGCTCTATGCTTACTTAGCAACCGGTACCTGTTGGGTAATACAATGAACCCCTCCTCCACCTTCAGCCAGCATCAGACTATTTACACCAACAACCTTCCGCCCAGGGAAAACCTCACGCAGAATAGCAAGGGGAGCATCATCTTGGCTGGAGTCACCAGCAACTGGAACGATCACAGCATTATTAGCAATATAAAAATTCATATGAGCAACATCTAAGCCAAGAGGAATCTCAACAATCTCAAACTTACGTCCACGAGCATCAGTACTTTGTTCTAATCGATGCTTAGCATCCCGACAAATCTTGTAATTTGGATCATTCCTATCATCAGTGCTATGGAGTAAGACCAATCCAGGTGCTGCAAATGCGCAAATCCCATCCACATGTCCATCTGTGACCGGATCAGGTACGATACCACGACCTAGCCAAACCACGGTTTCAGCCCCGAGATAGTGCTTCAACAATCTCTCAACTTGAGACTTACTCATGGTGGGGTTGCGATTAGGGTTAAGTAAACATTCCTCAGTGGTGATAATAGTACCTTCACCATCTAATGTCACACCACCGCCCTCCAAGACTAGAGAGGATGAGTACATGGTAGTATCAAGATAGTGAGACAATCGCGCCTTTAGTAAAGCATCGTCGTGATAGGGGGGAAACTTACCACCCCAACCGTTGAAAGTAAACCCAGCTACCCGACGTGAACCCTTGCCGTTCACCAAAAACATCGGACCGGAATCCCTTGCCCAGCCATCGTTTACGGGAAACTCAATCAGTTCGATATCGGAACTCAACAAGCCCTTAGCCACACCCTTGTCTTGAGGATGAACAACCATCGAAACCGGTTCAAACTCATTGACAGCATTCGCCACTGCTGCCCATTCCCGCCTTGCCTTCTTCAGACCATACCCTTTCCAATTCTGAGCTGGAGGAAACACCATGATCGTGAATTCATGGGGTTGCCATTCCGCCGGAAAGAAAAAGCCATCCTCAAGGGGTGTTGTCTCTTGTAATAACGTCACTCCAGTGCTGCTATAGTCCGGCATTTCACTACTACTAACCTCAGTTCTCACCCTTGAGCAAACTGCTGACCAACCCAAGGCACTAGCAGCTGAAAGAACACTTAACTTTAGTAACCTTCGACGATTCAACATAGCGTTTATCTATTCTAGAGTACTTATCACTTGGGTAGGGAGTAGGGAGTAGGGAGTAGGGAGTAGGAATCCTGGCATACTTCCGACACTTCCGACACTTCCGACACTTAACACACTTTTTGATGGTCAATGCTAGCAGCGTTATCATAGAGTGGCTCAAATGTCCAGTGACAGGTGATCTGTTTTTTCTACTGATGGTCAAATTAAGGTAATTAGAGATTCTGTAATGCGGTGTGATTGCAATTACACCTTTGGGTAATGGGGAAAGTGTTTTCACCATTACCCTTCTTCCCCATAGAGAAAAGGTTCACTAATGTAAGCTATCAGCTATAAGTTTCAAGTTTCTAGTTTCAATTTTAATCAGAAGGTGTCTTTCCTATGACTAAAGTACCTATTACTAAAATAACTGACGAACTCAAAACCGAAATTTTCTACCCCGATAGTGATGGTAAGCCTATGACAGAAAGTGATCCTACTCGGGATTATCTGATTTATGGCGTAGAAGCCTTAAAAAGTTATTTCAAAAATCGGGAAGATGTTTATGTTTCGGGTAACTTATTTATTTACTACCAGAAAGGAGAACCCGATCAGGTAGTCTCTCCTGATGTATTTGTGGTTTTTGGCGTGGAAAACAAACAGCGAAGAAGCTACAAGGCTTGGGAAGAAGGAGGAAAATTGCCCAGTTGGGTATTAGAAATAACCTCAAAAAGCAGCCGGAATAGTGATCAAACCACAAAACGCAAACTATACCAAACAATGGGAGTATTAGAATACTTTCAGTATGATCCTACCGGGGATTATCTTAACCCGCCACTTAAGGGATTACGTTTGGTGAAGGGAAAGTATCAACCTATCCCCAGCAAGCCCTTAGGGGATGGAGATTTTTCTATTGATAGTGAAGTGTTAGGTCTAGAGCTGCAAGTGCATCAGGTAAAACTAGAATTTTTTGATCCGAAGCTGGGGAAAAAGCTATTAAATTTTCAAGAACTGGAGATAGCTTATCAACGATCAAAGTTAGAGCAAACTGCCGAAGCTCAAGCCCGACAACAAGCGGAGTTAGAGCGAGCTGCTGAAGTTCAAGCCCGACAACAAGCGGAGTTAGAGCGAGCTGCCGAAGCTCAAGCCCGACAACGAGCGGAAGAAGGGCTACAGAATGCTATTTCTCAGTTATTAAGCTTAGGCTTGACTGTTGAACAGATAGCTGAAGCACTAAATTTATCAGTGGCAGAGGTTAACCGTCACGTTCAAGAATAACCCTATTAAGCTAATGGGCATTTAAATTGGTTATTCCCCCTTACCTATTCCCTGTTCCCTATTCCCTATTCCCTACTCCCTACTCCCTTGCTGAATGACCAATGACTAATGAGCAATTAAAACCTAAATTTTTCTACCGCAATACTAATGGTACACCAATGGCAGAAAGTGACCCTAACCGAGATTATATCATTTATGGCGTAGAAGCCTTGAAAAACTATTTCAAAAATCGAGACGATGTTTATGTTTCGGGTAACTTATCGATTTACTACCTAGAAGGCATATATGATGCCGTAATCGAGCCTGATGTATTTGTGATTTTCGGAGTAGAAAATAAACTACGAAAACACTACAAAGTTTGGGAAGAAGGCGGAAATTTTCCGAGTTGGATCTTAGAAGTAACTTCAATAAGTACTAAGGGAACTGATCAAAGGTTTAATCGCCAAACATACCAAGATATGGGAGTATTAGAATACATGCAGTATGACCCTGTGGAAGATTATCTCCAACCACCCCTGAAAGGATTACGTCTGGTGGAGGGAAACTATGAGCCTATAGCTAGCAAACCTTTAGGAGATGAAGATTTCTCGATTTACAGTGAAGTCTTAGGTCTAGAACTTCAAGTGAATCAGGGAAAATTAGAGTTTTTCGATCCAAAGTTAGGTAAAAAGCTATTAAATTTTCAAGAACTGGACATGGCTTATGAGGAAGCTGAACAAGCACTACAGAAAACTGAACAAGCACTACAGAAAGCTATTTCCCATTTATTAGGATTAGGGGTGAGTGTGGAACAGATAGCTGAAGCTTTGAGTATATCAGTAGAAGAGGTTAATCACAGACTGCAAAAATAACTAAGGTCAGTTTTGGATAAGAAGGAGCGAAGGGAGTAGGCTGAAAGTACTACCCCTCAACCTTCCCAAATTTCTTCCATAACCATGACAAAACCAGGCAGCACTGAATCATCCCCCTTGACCGTAGCGGGATTTTCCAATTGCTCCACATCAGCACCAGGACGGTAAATATACACCCGACGACTATTTGGCTCAATCAACCACCCCAACCTCGCACCATTGTCCATGTACTCCTCCATCTTGTCCTTGAGGTCTTTTACCCTATCACTGGGGGAACGCAACTCAATCACAAAATCTGGGCACAGAGGAATAAATTTTTTCCTTTGTTCTTTACTCAGGGATTCCCACCGCTCCAGCTTGAGCCAAGATGCATCAGGAGAACGATCTGCCCCATTGGGCAGCCTTATTGCCACAAGAAGACTCAAAAACTTTCCCTAGCTTTGTTTGGCGGTTCCATAACCGTAGCTGAAAATTAATGTCGGAATTTCTGTCAGATGTTTCACCTCCTGTTGGGGGCATAACAATTATTTCTCCGTCTAATGTGCGTTCAATACGTAAATCTCGATTAACCTGACAAAACTCAAAAAATTGGTCATCATCCATATCCAATGCTGGAGGCATCCTCAGCACAATGGGATTAGTTTCAACAGCTGTGGTGGCTAATGTCATGATTTAGCTACTTCCCGCACAAGT
This sequence comes from Moorena sp. SIO1F2, assembly GCF_010672755.1. Taxonomy (NCBI): domain Bacteria; kingdom Bacillati; phylum Cyanobacteriota; class Cyanophyceae; order Coleofasciculales; family Coleofasciculaceae; genus Moorena; species Moorena sp. SIO1F2. The sequence goes on along the minus strand of NZ_JAAHFV010000059.1, from coordinate 18,868 downwards.
TTCTTATATTTTAAGATCAGTTTTGGTTAAGCGATCGCTAGCAATAGCTTCTCTAATATCAAGTTCGGTTGAATACCCATAATAAAAGTGTGGGGAGATGGGGAGATGGGGAGATGGGGGAGATTTTTATTAAGGGTAATTATCCTGACATGATATAAGGGAGCTTTTTGGGGGCTTTGGCAACAAAAAAATGTAGGGGTTGGTTCATACTACCCCTACATTAAAAGCTGCTAATTTGTTAATCACTAGTATGGTGGGCAAACTAATCTAGTCTCGAATACTCAAAACAATAGAACTGTTTTGCCCACCCTACTAGCTAGGGAAAAGTTCTCTAGTCTCGAATACTCAAAACAATAGAACTGTTTTTGCCCACTCTACAAGCTAGTCAACTGTAAAATATCAATCCCTAACGAGGAGCAATGGATGGAGCGACAGAAACTATTGGAGGATTTTCTAGCGCCACTGGTGCTTCGTTGACCAAGGTTGGTACAGAGTTGCGGAGTCGTGCGGTTAGCTGGACTGTGGTAGCGTCATAGATCTGAGTCACAATTTTCGGATACAAACCAATGCCGATAATTGGTACTAACAGACAGGCAATAATAAACACTTCCCGAGGTTCAGCATCAATCAAGGCTTCGTGGGCGACTAATTCCTTGTTTTCCGGACCATATAAAATCTCCCGCAGCATGGAGAGCAGGTAAACTGGTGTTAAGATAACCCCGATAGCTGCCAGGACGATCACTAATACTTTGAACAAGGAACCGTAAGCATCACTGGTGGCAAAGCCAACAAACACCATCACTTCTGCCACAAACCCACTCATTCCGGGTAATGCTAAGGATGCCATGGAACAGGTTGTCCACATGGCGAACATTTTGCCCATTCTCTTACCAACACCCCCCATCTCATCGAGCATCAAGGTATGGGTACGGTCATAGGTAGCTCCTACTAAGAAGAATAGGCTGGCACCAATTAAACCGTGGGAAATCATTTGCATCACTGCCCCACTCATGCCTAAGTCGGTAAAGGAAGCAATACCAATTAAGACAAATCCCATATGGGAAATGGATGAGTAAGCAATCTTACGCTTGAGATTACGCTGGGCAAAGGAGGTAAGGGCAGCATAGACAATATTGACAATCCCTAAAATTATCAATGCCGGAGCAAACACGGCATGGGCATCGGGTAGCATGCCAGCATTCATGCGGATTAGGGCATATCCCCCCATTTTCAGCAGAATGCCAGCCAGGAGCATGTGTACCGGTGCTGTGGCTTCCCCATGGGCATCTGGTAACCAGGTATGTAGAGGGAAGATGGGTAGCTTGACCCCGTAAGCAATCAGGAAGCCTCCGTAAAGCAGTAGCTGGAAATTTAGGGCGTAATCTTTGAGGGCGAGCGATCGCATATCAAAGGTTACGGTATCTCCATAGAATGCCATGCCTAAGGCAGCTAGCAAGATAAACAGGGAACCCCCTGCGGTGTAGAGGATAAACTTGGTAGCTGCATAGAGACGCTTTTTGCCCCCCCAGATTGACAGTAGCATGTAAACCGGAATTAACTCCAGTTCCCATACCAAGAAGAACAACAGCATATCTTGAACAGCAAATACAGCAATCTGACCACCGTACATTGCCAACATCAGGAAGTAAAATAGCTTAGGCTTGAAGGTTACCGGCCAAGCTGCCAGCATCGCTAGGGTAGTAATAAAGCCAGTCAGTAAAACAAGAGGCATGGATAAGCCATCTACACCTACTGACCAATTCAAGTCCATTTGAGGCACCCAGCTGTATTTTTCGACCAGTTGCAGTTCTGGGTTGCTCAGGTCGTACTGGGTCACAAAAGCATAGACAATTAGGGCAAAATCAATTAGCCCGATAATTAAAGAGTACCAACGCTCCCAAGTCCCATTTTTTTCTGGCAGAAACGGGAGCAGAAGCGATGCCGCAATCGGAAACAGAATAATTATTGTTAGCCAGGGGAAATCTGTCATAGTCAACTAGTCAGTCACCATTGGTCAAAATAAAATTGCAAATTGTTAATTGTTAATTGTTAATTGTTAATTTTGTATAAACAACTAACAATTAACAAAGCAGGTCAGGTCACACCTGAGACAATTACTAAACCCAGTACTGCGAGGAAGACAATTAGAGCATAGAATTGGGCACGACCGTTTTCTACGTATTTCAGTGCTTCACCACTGAGCAGGGTGAAAAAGCCAGTCAGGTTGACTACACCATCAACGATACGGTAGTCTACTTCCATAACTTGCCGTGCTAATCGACGGCTTCCCTGAACAAACAGCCGGTCATAAATTTCATCGAAGTACCACTTATTGAGAGACAGCTGATATAGGGGCTGGATTTTTTTAGCGATCGCATTGGGGTCAATCTTGCCCTGTAAGTACATCAGTACCGCAACGGAAATCCCAATCAGACCGATTCCCACGGAACTGCCGCCCATAATCAGAAATTCTGACCAGTCAAAGGCTTCTGCTTCTGCCACGACTTCGGCTATGGTTTCACTGGCTGGGTGGATAAATTCCTCAAAGTAGTTGTTAAAGGGAGTTCCCACCAAACCAATCAGTACCGATGGCACGGCTAACACTAACAACGGTAGAGTCATCGTTAAGGGTGACTCATGGGGAAACTCACTGTGGTGGTGGTCGTGGTGATCATGGTCAGCCTGAGCCTCAAGTTCCCGTACATCCATAGCACCAGGACCAAAAGCAGGTACAGCTACACCAGCAGCTTCTTTGAGTTGATGACGAATTTCCATCTCATTGCCCCGAAATTCCCCTTCAAAGGTGGAGAAATACATCCGGAACATATAGAAAGCAGTCATTCCAGCGGTCAGCCAGCCAATTCCCCACAGGAAAGGACTTACTTCAAAAGTACTGCCTAAGATTTCATCTTTTGACCAGAACCCTGCGAAGGGGGGAATTCCACAAATTGCCAAGGTTCCAATTAGGAATGTCAGGGAGGTAATGGGCATAAACTTACGCAAGCCTCCCATTAACCGCATATCCTGAGCTAAAATCGGGTCATGGCCAACCACAGCTTCCATACCGTGAATTACTGACCCAGAGCAGAGGAACAGCATGGCTTTGAAATAAGCGTGGGTCATCAGGTGAAATAAGCCAGCACCATAGGCTCCAATGCCCATTGCCATTACCATATAACCCAATTGAGACATAGTTGAATAGGCTAACCCTTTCTTAATATCATTTTGAGTAATAGCAATGGTTGCCCCTAAGAAAGCGGTAAATGCTCCCGTCCAGGCAATCACAGTCATGGCGACTGGAATCCCTTCAAACACGGGGTACATCCTGGCAATCAAAAACACCCCAGCAGCTACCATGGTTGCAGCGTGAATTAGGGCAGAGATCGGGGTTGGGCCTTCCATAGCATCGGGAAGCCAAACGTGGAGGGGAAATTGGGCGGATTTAGCCACCGGACCGAGAAACACTAAGACAGCGAACACAGCTGCCATGCCTGCACCCAGGTAACCGGATTCCACAAAGGCTTCCAGATTGGCTCCCATGGCATCAAAGTCGAAGGTGCCAGTTGCCCAGTAGAGTCCCAACATGCCTAACAGCAGACCAAAGTCTCCGACACGGTTAGTCACGAAAGCTTTTTGACAAGCATCTGCTGCTGCCTTACGGTCATACCAGAATCCAATTAGCAGGTAGGAACACATTCCCACCAGTTCCCAGAAAATATAAACTTGCAACAGGTTGGCAGAAACCACCAAACCGAGCATAGAGGAACTAAACAAGCTTAAATAAGCATAGAAGCGCACATAACCGGGGTCATGAGCCATGTAGCCATCGGTATAAATCATCACCAGAAAAGCTACGGTGGTCACCACTACCAGCATCAGTGCGGTTAAGTGATCGATGGTATAACCCATCATTAGGTGAAAATTGCCAGCAGCAGCCCACTCCAGGGTGCGTTGATAGGGTTCATGACCATGAAATTGACTCCAGAGTATAGCAAAGGAGAACACCATCGACGCCCCCAACCAGGAGACAATAAATACAGCTAACAGCTGCCGCAGACGGTTCGTTGCTCTATTGAAGGAAATTAGCCCCAGACCAACCAGCATTGCCCCTGCCAAGGGAAACACTGGGATTAGCCAGGCATATTGATAAAGCGGTTCCATTTAAGACAGCCTACTTCAGATTTCGTTACTATTTTGGCAAACTGTTAACCGCTCATGTCTAAAGTTTTTCTTTTTGTTTGTCTGTAGAAGGCCAGACCCTTTAATCTCAACTGCACTATAGCAGCCTAGGCCATGGACTTACGGTCGGCATTGGCTTGCGGCGACTACTACCAACAGCCGCCATCCGGTGAATAGGCCACTAAGGTCTCATATCTGATACAAATCTTAACCTTTTTAGTAAGCTTTATCACAAAATATCTCATCAAAACGAGTAATCATCAGATAATCCCAATATTTGATGAAAATAATAAAAAAATTTAATTAACAAAAATTTATCTTTTCGGCACGTAGCCTTTGCCCATACCTAGGCATGTAAGTGTTATAATATATGATTTATCAATTCACAGGCACAGATCAGGCACAAGAGTCAGAAAGTAATTAGTAATTGTTAATTGTTAATTGGCAATCGGTAATTGGCAATCGGTAATTGGCAATCGGTAATTGGCAATCGGTAATTGGTCATGGGAAATGGTAAACCCACAACCTGGTTACCGATGACCAATTCAATGGCTAATTAGGTTAAGAGTCGCTAATTAGCTAATTAGTTTAAGTGAAGGTTTTAGGCTTTTAGGTTGAATGGCTAAGGGTGTTCTGACCTAGTTGGCTAGCGCCGGGTAAAGCAGGTTGGGTGTCAACAGCTTTCCTTCTGTACCATTACCCTCTTGCACCTAATACCTAATACCTAATACCTAATACCTAATACCTAATACCTAATACCTAGAACTTCTCTTGAGGAGATATTGGCCGAAAAAGCTTTCAAACCTTGGCGCTGCCTTTTATCCAACTCCTTGGTCAAATCTGGGTATTGGCAGTGTGATTTGAGCAGCCTGGCAATTTCCCTGAGCAGCTCATCCCGACCTTGGAAACCTTCTATTCGTGAGACCAACTGACCTTGCTCAAAGAATAGCAATGTCGGTAGGGTCTTGAGTCGATAGGTATTGGCAAGCTTGAGATTGTTATCGGCGTTTACTCTGACAACCTTGACATAATTGCTTCCTTGAGTTTGGAATTCCTCAAGTATGGGGTGAACAAACCGGCAAACTCCACACCAAGGAGCCCAGAAATCAACGATAACTGGCTCAGAAGAGTCTAAAACTGTTTTTGAAAACGTCCGTTCATCAACAGACAATACCATGATTTTTTGAAATATAAGGGTTTTTAGATTTGTTTGGGATCATGCTACATCGAATCGGGATCATCTGAGCAACAGAAATGTCCTAATTACCAATTTACTTGGGCTACAGCTGTAATCATGAGGGGATGTACCCACCACAACAGCCCAGTAAAACCGATGACTCCTAGGTATGCCGGACGAACAAACTCCTGCCATCTCAGGAATTGACGTCCCTGGATAATTGCCAAAAAAGGGATTACGGATGTGCGAGCTTTGAGTGTACAAAAGGCTTCTCCATGCCGTGCCAACAACCGGCGGTCTCCATGCCAGACAGCGAAAAGATGGTGGAGAATTAATCCCACGGAGGTCAATAGGGTAAAGGTGCTACCAATCCAGAGGGTATGGGCAATACACCATATTACTTGTCCTACCATTTGGGGATGCCTGGTAACCCGCATAATGCCAGACTCATACAGATGGACTTGGGGCTTTTGAATCGCAGCAATTTCTAATAAATTAAACGTAGCTGGATAAAGAAACAAGAAAGAAATGACTGAAAGCCCCCATACTAATGACTTAATACCTGGCAGGTCCTGAAGGAGCCACAACTGTATACCATCATATCGATGGTTCAAAAAGTAAATAATTAATACAACTGCTAGCGGAAGACTCACTAAAGCAAAGACAATACGATAAAGCCTTGGACCAATTATTTGTTCACCCTTAGAACGCAGGGCGGCTAAACCACTATGAGCGATCGCAAAAGTCAATAGCAACCCAAACATGACAAAGTGGCTGACACTCAGCCAATTTGGAAATACCATAGGCAAGGGTGATAGATGGGAAATAACGCTCTATTATAGCAAAAAAGCGATGCAGAGGTGCGACCCGTGGCGAATTTAATTCGCCTACGGAAAAAGCACCATTACGGTCTTGGGGGTCCCCCCCATGAGCGACTGCATCAAGACGGAGTAGGAACTTGAGTCCTGGTTATGTTAGTTTCGATTTCAGCTCGCTCCTTTCTGTTAATGGTTTAGCCCTATGTCTGACCTACCTTTTTCTCTCGATCAACTCCGTATACTCAAAGCGATCGCTACTGAGGGGAGTTTCAAGCGTGCTGCTGATAGTCTATACGTAAGCCAACCTGCTATCAGCCTGCAAGTACAAAATTTAGAGCGACAGTTAGAGGTGCCGTTATTTGACAGGGGTGGACGCCGTGCCCAACTGACGGAAGCTGGACACCTGCTGTTGGACTATGGGGAAAAAATTCTGGCTCTATGCCAGGAAACCTGCCGAGCCATTGACGACTTACAAAGTCTCCAAGGTGGGACCTTAATTATTGGTGCATCTCAAACTACCGGAACCTATCTACTACCTCGGATGCTTGGTATGTTCCGACAAAGCTATCCTGAGGTGACAGTACAATTACAGGTTCACTCCACTCGCCGCACTTCCTGGGGTGTAGCCAATGGACTAGTGGATTTAGCCATTATTGGTGGTGAAGTTCCCCCAGAACTTCAAGAAACCTTGACCATTAGTCCTTATGCTGAAGATGAGCTAGTACTAATCTTGCCTGCATTTCATCCCATGGCTAATTTGGAGAAGATCCAAAAAGAAGACCTGTATAAGTTACAGTTTATTGCTTTGGACTCCCAATCCACCATCCGTAAGGTAATTGACCAGGTATTAGGTCGCAGTGGCATTGATGCTAAACGGTTTAAGGTGGAGATGGAACTTAACTCCATTGAAGCGATTAAGAATGCAGTACAGTCAGGACTAGGAGCTGCCTTTGTATCGATTACAGCTATTGAAAAAGAATTACAAATGGGGGTGCTACACAGGGCAAAAATAGAGGGAGTAGTGGTTAAACGGGTATTGTCTTTGGTGATTAACCCCAATCGTTACCTTTCCAAAGCAACAGAAGCCTTCTGTAGGCAGATTTTGCCCTTGTTTGGCTCAGTAGCATGGCACGGGCAATCCTTGGCACTATCAGGGATGGTAACTAATCCTAAAAATTTAGAAGTGGATAGCCCCCACGCTGAAGCTGGGGGTTGAAAGCGATGCAGCGCGGTCTTGGGGGTTTCCCCCATGAGCGACTGCATCAAGACAGGGTTGAAAACAAGTGACGAGATTTATTCCGCTGCCTACGAGAAGATCTGATCAGTAATGCAGAAAATTCCAGGGGCTTCTTCAAAATGGCGTGAGTTCACTAATATCTAACGACTAAAATAAACACAACAAGCAGTGACTTGCTAGAGCTTGTCAGCTGGTAGCGCCTTGTATTTCGTAGTGATCCTGTAAAACATGGAAATTTTCTGCACCCGTCCTGGCTGCCCAAATCCCCATAATTACTTTGATGATCTAGATAACAGAACCACTCTAACCACCACAGAGCAAAGGTATTGTAATAGCTGTGGTATGCCCCTGATTGTAGCAAGTCGCTACATTCCCTCCCAGCTGCTGCGCAAAGGAGGATTTGGAGCAGCATTTCTAGCACGCGATCGCTATACCCCTACCTTGCGTCAATGTGTCGTTAAGCAGTTCCAACCGTCTGGGAGAATTAGCCAGAGGGAACTACAAACTGCCCACAGATTGTTTGAGCGGGAGGCAACGGTTTTAGAGAAATTGGGCAGGCGTCACCCCCAAATCCCCGATTTGTATGCCTACTTTCCGTTGACGGTGCCGAGTCGGAAACCGGGTAAACAAGACCAGTTTTTCTATCTGGTACAGGAATATATTGATGGACAAAACTTGGAGGAAGAACTCAACAGCTTAGGAGCATTCTCTGAAGCCAAAGCCATAGAAGTGTTAACAGAAATTCTCAAAGTCCTCCAATTTGTCCATGACAATGGCTCCATTCATCGCGATATCAAGCCTTCCAATATTATGCGCGATCGCAATGGGCTTCTCTATCTATTAGACTTTGGTGCAGTTAAGCAACAGGTAAACCCAGGAACAACAGCGGCGAGGTCTACTGGTATTTATTCCATCGGATTTGCACCACCGGAGCAAATGACCGGTTCTCAAATTTACCCTTCAACGGATTTGTATGCTCTGGCAGTGACTGTGATGGTTTTGATGACTGGCAGAGAACCTAATGAACTCTACGAACCTGTTACCCATGAATGGAACTGGAGAAGTTATATCCAAATCAGCAATGAACTTGAGAGTATTTTCAATCGACTACTTATGCCAATGCCCAATCAACGCTTTCAGTCTGCTCAGGAGGTTCTTGATGCCATAAATAGTTTAAACATTGCTCAGACAACCCCTCAACCCCGTCACGGATCAGTTCTACCAGTATCCCCACCCTCCCGGCCCCACACCAGGCAACCACAAACCCACTCACCCCTATCCAAACCCCTTAGAGCAAAATTCTCTCTACTTGAGGTACTAGGAGCAGCTGCTTTTACTGGATTTGAGGGAGCTTTATTATTCATTGCTGCAACTGCTTTTGCTAAGATAGTCTCCTCCAACCCACTGGGTATGCTTTTATGGGGAATGAGTTTGGGAGGGCTAATTTATGCTCAATATCGCAGGTTTATTGAAAAAATTGACCTAGTGATTATAGGAGGCATCAGCTTGGGACTGTTGATACTTTTCCCGGTGTTGCGAGTCCAGCAGTCAATCCAGTTAGTTATCATAATATCAGTTCTAGCAGCAGCAGCAGCGATCGCTCTGACGGCACTTTTCCGGCTGGTATATCAACTGTTATCTCGAATACTATAGCAGGGGCGTTGCTGATTAATGGAATGATGCAGGGTAACTGACAACGGAACTTATGTCCGATGAAAAACGAAACGAGTGTTCTTTTGCTATCGATGGTGATTACGGTAGCTATGGTGTTGGGAGGCTTATGGTGGCTTCAGAAAAGTCAGATAATCACACTGCCATTTCCGGAGGAAACGGAGGAAGATGAACCTAGGGCTAAGGTAACTCCAAAAACTACAAACATTAAGCCTGAGATAATCATCGCAGAGCACCTTAGTGCCGGAGATAGAACCTTAATATCAACAGAGGTAACACCAGCCAAACAGGCAGCAGTCAAAGCATTTGCTTCTGGGAATTATGGTAAAGCGGCTTCTTTACTGGAGGCATCCCTTCAAGCTAAGAAAAATGATCCAGAAGCTTTGATTTACCTCAATAATGCTCGGATCGGTACATCTAAGTCTTATACAATTGCGATCTCAATACCTATTGGTGTAGAGGTAAATGCAGCCAAAGAAATGTTACGGGGTGTTGCCCAAGCCCAACAGGAAATCAATGCTACCGGTGGTATTAATAATGTACCCTTAAAGGTGCTCATTGCTAATGATGACAATGATACCAAGGTTGCTAAAAAAATAGCTAAAGCTTTTGTGGATAATCCAGATGTTTTGGGGGTTATTGGTCATTTTAGCAGTGAGGTCACCCTGGCAGCCGCAGAGGTTTATCAAGAGAATCAGTTGGTGGTGATTTCTCCGACTAGTACCTCAGTAACTATTTCAAGACTGGGTAATTATGTCTTTAGGACTATCCCTAGCGATCGCTTTTTTGGTAGCGCCCTGTCTCGCTACATGCTCAATCAATTAAATGTACGCAAAGCAGCTGTCTTTTTTAATTCCCAGAGCAACTACAGCCAATCTCTTGCCGATGCATTTACCACTGCCCTGTTTGCTGATGGTGGCGAGGTAGTGGGAGAGTTTGACTTTGCCAAACCTAACTTTAATGCTGGTGTTGATGTCAAACAGGCGATCGAGAAAGGTGCAGAAGTGTTGATATTAGCTCCCAATTCCGCCACCCTTAACCAAGCGTTACTAGTAGTGCAGGTCAATGATGGACGTCTACCGATGCTAGCAGGGGATAGTGTTTACAAACCCAAGACCTTGCAAATCGGTGGTAGGGATGCGGCTAGTATGGTGTTGGCAGTCCCCTGGCATATTTTGGGCGCTCCAAATTCCCCCTTTCCCCAAGCCGCCACGAAATTATGGGGTTCAGATGTGAACTGGCGCACTGCCTTAACTTACGATGCTACTCAAGCTTTAATCGCAGCCCTCAAACAGCAGCAAAGCCGTTCCGGTGTACAAAAAGCCCTATCCGGATCAGGTTTTCAGCCCCAAGGAGTATCCAGCAAAATTCGGTTTTTACCATCAGGCGATCGCAACCAGGCTGTCCAGCTTGTCAAGATTGAAGCAGGTAATCGTTCCAGCTTTGGTTATGACTTTGTGCCGATTCCTAGCAAGTAGAAACCGGGCAATATAGAAATAAGAGCGTTGCCCAATTTTGGAATAACTGATCAATATTTTTGCCATTTTGTCACCTGATCAGTGGTCAAATCTTGTACCATAAGTTATTTAGCTAAGTTATTTAGCTAAATAACTTAGCTAAGTTATTTCCCTAATCAGGAGTATCCAACAAGGGCTTTTGTTAACTAGTTGTATTTAATTGTATTCAGTTGTATTCAGTTGTATTCAGTTGTATTCTACAGGGTCACTATGTGAACCACCGTTGATGGTTTTTCGTTGACCCTCAACCGTCAACCGTTAACCGTCAACCATTCCACTCATCAATTACCTTGAAAGATTACAAAACAAATTAGTATTAAGCATTATTCCGGATAATCAACTGGGTTAGCCTGTATAAAAATTAGCAATAGCGTATGTATCAGAACAACGAAACTAAGCTTCTTGGGCTATCATTAATGATCTCCTTAGCTTTGGTATCTGGGTGTCTGTGGTGGTTTAAAGTGACCACATCTCCCTTATCTATGCTGGTATCGAACAATACGTCTTCAGATAAAACAAGCATACCAAATTACCTTAGTGAAGGAGACCATATTTTATTTTCTGATTCAACAACACTGGAAAAACAGCTAGGAGTAGAAGCGGTTACTGCTGGTAACTACGACCAGGCAGTTGTTAAATTCACGGAATCCTTAGACCTCCACCGTGATGATCCAGAAGCTCTCATCTACCTTAATAATGCTCGTATTGGGGAAAAACCCTCTTACACCATTGCTGCTGTTGTGTCCATTAGTGATGACATAAATACTGCTAAAGATATACTTCGGGGTGTGGCTCAAGCCCAACAGGAAATCAATCAAGCTGGTGGAATTAAAGGTATTCCTCTCAAAGTACTGATCGCTAATGATGATAATAATCCAGAGGTGGCCAAAAAATTAGCATTAAAGTTGGTGAGTAAGCCAGAGATTTTGGCAGTTGTTGGTAATTTCAACAGCAAGGTGACCCAAGCTACAGCAGATAGCTATGAATCCGGTAAATTAGTAACAATTTCTCCCATTAGCACTTCAGTAAACCTATCAGGAATTAGCGACTTTGTTTTTCGTAGTGTACCGAATGATCTCCTGGCAGCTAGAGCATTAGCTAAACACATGGTGCAAGACCTCAAGCAGAATAATGTTGCTGTTTTCTACAATTATCAAAGTGAGTCTAGTCAGTCTCTTAAGTCAGAGTTTGTAACCGCTGTCTTCTTGGAAGGAGGACGAGTAGTTAGTGAGTTTGACGTGTCTGAGAAAAATTTTAGTGCTGCTAAAAGCTTTAAACAAGCGATTAATCGTGGTGCTCAAGTTCTGATGTTAGGTGCTGATTATAGCAGCCTTGATCAGGTACTAAATGTGGTTCAGCTCAATAGCAAACACCGCAATAGCTTGGGTCAACAATTAGTTATTTTGGCGGGAAATCAAGTTTACAGTACTAAGACATTGACAGTAGCAGGTAAAGATGCTGAAGGGATGGTAGTAGCATTACCCTGGCATCCCCTAGCCAAGCCTGGTTCTGAATTTCCCAAAACCGCTTATCAGCTTTGGGGTATTGATGTTAACTGGCGCACAGCTATGGCTTATGATGCTGTGCAAGCCCTAAGTGCGGCGATTAGACGTAATCCTAGTCGCACCGGAGTTCAACAAGAACTTTCAGCACCGAACTTTTTTGCTAGAGGTGCTGCTGCTCCGATTCGTTTTTTTCCATCAGGCGATCGTTATCAACCGGTCAATTTGGTAACAATTGAACCAAGTAATAGTTCTAGCTTGGAGTATGAATTTGTGCCAATTCCTTAAGCCTGATACCAATTTTATTTATGCCTGCTAGGGATGATGATGGGGAGATGGGGAGATGGGGACCCACCCCTAACCCCTCCCAGGAGGGGAATGGGGAGATGGGGAGATGGGGACCCACCCCTAACCCCTCCCAGGAGGGGAATGGGGAGATGGGGAGATGGGGGATGGGGAGATGGGGAGAGTATTAATATGTAGGAATATTTTTTAAAATTGGTAAGCTGATGTGCATTTAAATTGGTTATTTCCCGTTCCCTGTTCCCAAATCCCCTGTGTGGAACGGGCATCGGTGGAATGGGCATCTTGCCCGTTTGCGTGGAACGGGCATCGGTGGAATGGGCATCTTGCCCGTTTGCGTGGAACGGGCATCTTGCCCGTTTCAATTTATTGTTTATCCCAACTCCCCAATCTCATACTTAAATCCAACCAACTAGAGCGAGTAATGGGAGCACTGCTGGAGATGTAATCTACTCCTGTTTCTGCCACTGCACGAATCGTCTTTAAGGTAACATTACCCGATGCCTCAATTTTAATGTTGTTGTTGCTTACACGAATTAGCTTAACTGCTACCTCCATCTGCTCAACTGGCATATTATCCAACATGATAATATCAGCATTGTGGGTGATCGCCTCTTCTACTTCCGCGAGAGTTGTTGTCTCTACTTCTATGGTCATAGGATAGGGAATAGTATTACGAATTCGAGCGATCGCTTCCCCAATTCCCCCAGCCGCTTGAATATGATTATCCTTAATCATCACCGCATCATCCAACCCCATGCGATGGTTAATGGCTCCTCCCACTTGAGTTGCATATTTTTGCAATAGTCTTAAGCCTGGAGTTGTTTTGCGAGTATCCACCAACTGGGCAGGCAAATCAGCAATTTTTTCGGCATACTGACGGGTTAGGGTAGCAATGCCACTCAGACTCATAGTTAGATTTAAAGCTACCCTCTCTCCCATCAACAAAGCATCAAATGGTCCGTGAAAACGAGCGATGGCTTGGCTTGGCTGACAACTTTCTCCCTCTGCTACTAGGGGGATAAAGCTGACCTTTTCATTTAATAAATAGAACACCCGCGCTGCTATTGGCAATCCCGTGATTACACCTGCTTCCTTAGCGATCCATTGTCCGTTTCCAGAACTAGCTTCTTGAGTGAACAAACCTTGGGTGGTGCGATCGCCTCTACCAATATCTTCTTTGAGCCATTGATGCAGTAGAGGGTCTAACACTATTGGGGGAGGTAATATCGCCATAAGTCTTACCAAAAAACCTGGTTATTTTTTTTAGTTTTTAGTTTAACGAGTTATTATCTCAAGTTATCCAATAAATCATTTAATTTAATGTTTTTTTAACTTCATCCTTGTTTTTTAAAATATTTTCTACCCAAATTGTATCAGCTTTTGATAAAGTAGGAATATTTTTTTGTTTGTAGTCAATCATTAAATCATAGCGCCCTTGGTCATAAACTTGATGTAAAATCATTTGTAAATCTAGAAGCATTTCTGGATCTTCTGGACATAGAGGTAAAGGAAAAACAGGAATCACATCTTGAAGGTTAAAAGCATATAGATAGGCTTGAGGCCGTTGATGACTAGGACTAACTAAAATGTGATAGTCACGCTCGATATTATGATTTAAATTAATCAGTGAATTACCTTGACGTAGTAAATCTATTTCTACTAAATTTGTTTTACTATTTAAAATAAGCTGACGTTTGTTTTCATATTTGTTCCGACATTCTCCTACATTTTTATTGATAGGAGAAATAATTTCAATAGCCGTAACAACTTTTCCGGTACCAACTCTCCTAACTTCTAGATATCCTTGCTTAATAGTTTCTGTCAGAGCAAGTTCTATCGTTAAAGGTTCGGTAGAAGGAACTGCAACAGCTACATTAGACTCGGGATATCTGATCGTATTTTCAGAGCTTTTAGCAATGACATTATCAGGAATACCAATAAGCGTGGACTTTTCTCCACTAGTTTCGTAGATTCGCACTTCTACCGCAACTACATATTTAGGGGATAACTGTTGGTTTAATAAGCGAGCAATTTCCGTAATTAGCCAATGATGTACGCTTGACCAATAGGCTGAATTTTCTAAATAGGGATTCATTCCAGGGAATGGTGAGGGCATGGTTATTTATACTTAAACTTACGGGGTAACAGAGAAGCTAAAAGGAAGAAGATAAAAAGACATGAAGGCTGTTAAAAAAAGGTTAGTTTTACTTAGTTTTGAACTTGGGATTGGTCACATCAAAATTGTAGAAGCAATGAACGCTCCACGCTCTGCCATAGTGTATAAACCAACGTGATGAGCAATTTTCTGGGGATGAATGGCTGTTTTTGGCAAACCCTGCTGGGCTGCCATCTCTGCTGAGAGGTCGAAGGTGGAACAGCCTTCGGTATAAACGGTAATGTCTTTTAATGTTGGTACCATATCATGATTGCGTGCTGATAGCATAGTAACCACGAAGTCCATGACGCAAATATCGGTACAGATTCCTACGACTACTAAGGCTTCCAGTTTGTGCTGGTTTATCCAGCTAATTAAACTATTGTTGCCAGTATCTACATCAATGGAACCGATAAAACCATTGATGCAGTCTTTTTGAATTAAAGTAGCGTGGGGATGAGTTTCTAGCCATTCCAGTTCAGGAACGAGCTTTTCTTCCCCAGACCCTTTTTCACAATGAGGAGGATAGGGAGGTTCTGGTTTGCCTGGTTCGTGGGTATCTAGAAAAGCTAAGACTGGCCAACCTTTGGCGGTGAAAGCTTTTGCTAGGCGATCGCTTTCTGATACCATGGTGGCTATTTGCTGATTTGGTTCTGTTGGAGCCAAAGGAGCAAAACCAACAGTGCAAAAGCCATTGAGCACATCCACAACGATCAAACCCGTGGGGCGATCGCCAATAGTATAGGGCTGAGGGTCAATGGGTAAGGCGGCTTCAATTGCTGCTAAGGTGGCATCGGGAGTAGTTAAAGAAGTTACCATCAAAACCTCCTGGTTATTCTTGGTATCGACAATTTAAAAAGCTAAGTTATGATTTCTTACCCTACCGCGAATTCAGTAAATTTCCTAAGGTAAGGGGCATGATAGGCCAGAACAATATCTTGGTGAGGGACACCGCGTTCAACTAAGACGTTGGCAATCCCAACTTCTGTACCATCATTTTGAATCCAAATCTTATTATCTTTAAGGTCAATGTGAATTGTGGAACCATAAATACGGCGACGATTACTCCATCCGGCATGGACAAGCTGGTAGCGGTCTCTTTCGGTATCAAAGATTAATTCCACTTCTACCTCACCATAAGCGGGTTTGTGGCTGCTGTATTCGGTTAGAATCTCTTTGACGAATTGCCGATATTGCTCTAGTTTTGCCATTGAACAATTTCCTCCTTAGTTGGCTCGAATACAATCAATTTTAGTTGATACTCTTGGGTAATCATTTGAACGAAACGACGGGCAAAGAAGGTTTCATGAATTTCAAGAGGAATAGCTAAATACAATAATCTCTCTGGATCTTCTGCTTTGAGGGCAAAGCGATAGTTAAGGAATTGTCCCAAAACCGTATGGAATTCAGGGTGACTTTAGGCAACTGCAAACCCTGTGTGCTTCCTCACTCCTGGTGATTTAAAGCCTAGAACAATACGCTCTTTGGGAATACCTGCTTCTAGGAGTTCCCCAGCGATGCCATCCTCTGTCCCATCGCGATGAATCCAGATTTTGCCATCGATAATTTCCACATGAATGATACAGCCGTGAACTTGACGCACTCCCTCCCAACCAACTATCATTAATAGGTAGCGATCGCGATTAGAATCAAACACGCTATTTCGTTCAATTTCTCCATAAGAATAAGGAATTTGTGCGTAGTCAGAGATTATTTTTTGAATAATCTCCCGGTCCCGCTCTAAAGAGTCCATTTAATAATATCCTCCGCTTCAGAATCAAAAACCAAAAGACGAACTCGATTGTTTTTTATCAACAGCTCACCAATAGGTTCTTCAAACAATCCACTGGCAACCTCTTGGGATACGGCTAAATAAAGCTCTCGGTCCGGTTCAACTTCGGCGAGAACGTCATGATATACAATATACTGACCAATTGCTTTCTCAAGATCGTTCATTTCCGATAGACCCAGAAAACTTTTAATTTCAACAGCGATTTTGCGTTCGGCTCTCTCGGCTGCTAAGAGTTGCTCTGCTCCCAAGTCAACATACATATCCTTCTTACCCCATTTTAAACTGAGGGGATCGTCGGTAATTGTCCAACCATCTTTAATGAGAGCATTTTTGACACACTCGTGGTAAATGTCTTTAGCTGGCATATCTCCTTAAACACCTCATCCACCTTCATATTACAGTGCGATCGCTACTTGAGCTGCCAAAGCCCTGTGGCCAAGGGCAAATCCCCAGACTTTCAATTCTGTAAAATCTCGAACTCTTAAATTCTCCCAAATGAAGTTTATTTTAAGCTGACGGCTGACAGCTGAACGCGCACGCGTGAGCTTTTAGCTCACGGCTGTTGGCGTAGCCTGCGCGTAGCGCATATGCTTACATCCTAACTACCAAACGGTTTCAAAATTTAAACTAAATCCAGGTAATACTTCTTCTCCAGATAGAGTATTAGGAGAGCTTAACACCTTCACCTCTTGTTGGGGTTTATAAATTTCTACGATTCTATTTTTGGGATCGATTAACCAGCCTAAGCTTATGCCATTGTCTAAATATTCCTGCATTTTTTGTCTTAAGCTTTCCATAGTATCCGTACGGGAGCGTAACTCAAGGACAAAATCAGGACAAAGGGGTGGGAAAGTGTCTTGTTGTTCTGGTGTGAGTTGATTCCAGCGTTCTATTTTTACCCAACTGACATCAGGAGAGCGATCGGCACCATTAGGAAGACGAAAAGCACAAGAAGAGTCAAAAACAACTCCGAGTTTGGTTTGATTGTTCCAAATCACAAATTGTGCAGATAATTGTGCGTTGCGTTTTCCGGTATTGCCTCCTGTAGGGGGCCTAACAATTAATTCTCCATTAGCAGTACGTTCGAGGCGCTTTTCTCGGTTAGCAGTAGCGAGTATTTGGAATTGTTCTTCTGTAACTTTGAAGGTGGGGGGAATGTTAATAGTATTCACCTTAAATTACCAATAATTAAATTACCAATAAAAAATGAAAGCGAGCTGCACATCAAACCTGTAGGGCGCTCGCCAATAGTATAGGGTTAAGGGTGAATATAGGGATAGGTTTGCACTGTTGTCACTGCTTTTGAATAAGTGCTATTCATACCGCTATATCCTTGGGTTCTAACATTAGAGAAAGTTGTGGAGATTTCCACCAACGCTCCCCCTGTACTAAGGTGTGAACTTGCCAAGTGGGTGATGTTTGGTAATAATCCTTGCGGTAATGTCCGCCCCGACTTTCTGTGCGCAATGCTGCACTTTTGAGAATTAAATAGGCAATATCCAGAAGATTGAAGGTTTCTGCAGCCGTTCGCAATTGCTGCTCGGCTAATGGTGACTCAAATTTAACTGTTTGGTTGGGCTGTAAATCCAGCAAGTATTGACTCACCTGAAAACCAGCCAATTCAGAGCGCCAGGAATTAACTTGAGCAAGGGCTGACTCTAACATTTCCTGGGAGCGACAAATTCCTGCACTTTGCCACATCAGGTAGGGCAAACTTTGCCTTACTGAGGCTATCTTCTCGATTTCCCTTGCCCAGTCACCTTTTTCTTTTCTCAAGGGTAGGGATTCCGCCAGAACTGGATTAGGAGCTGTTTGAATTTCAGCTAATTGGGCGGCAAAAACCAAGCATTCCAATAAGGAATTACTCGCTAAGCGATTGGCACCGTGAACTCCCGTACTAGCCGTTTCCCCAATGGCATATAGCCCTGGAATTGAAGTGCAACTGGTGAGATCGCAAGCCACTCCTCCCATCCAGTAATGGGCAGCAGGTGCAACGGGAATGGGCTGCTTTAAGATATCAATGCCCCAATGTTGACATACGTTAATAATATTGGGGAAACGATAGCGAATTCGCTCTGGGTCAATGGGTTGCAAGTCTAAATAAACATTCCCGTGGCTAGGATCGGCGGAGGTTTTTTCTAAGTGACTAAAAATTGCCCGACTTACCACATCTCTAGGGGCCAATTCCCCTGAAGGGTGGTAATTAAAAGCAAAGCGATCGCCTTTGTAATCTACTAAATGTGCTCCTTCTCCCCGGACAGCTTCTGTAATCAAAAAGCGAGGTGCCCCTAGTTTGGTTAAAGCCGTGGGATGAAATTGGAAAAACTCCAAATCTCTAACAATTGCCCCAGCCCGCCAAGCCAGTCCTACTCCATCTCCTGTACTTACGGCTGGGTTCGTTGTCTGGGCAAAAACTTGACCGCCACCACCTGTGGCTAGGATTACCGCAGAGGCTTTTAGCCAAGATATCTGACCTTGATAGAGGAGGCTAATCCCCTGACAATGACCAGTTGC
>NZ_JAAHFV010000589.1:0-2292 GCF_010672755.1 Moorena sp. SIO1F2 | reverse complement strand
TCTACCAAGGGATTGTAATCACTAATTAGGTCTAAAATATGACAAGTTATATCGAAATGGTCTTTGTCATCTTCCGAATCGTTAGGTAACTCCATTTCGTCAGCTTTTTTCTGGGCTAAACTTTTACCAGAAAGCCAGTTAATAGCATAAATAGCATGCTGGTTTGATAATGTCCATAAAATCCCTTTGATCAGATAGGGATTGTCGATGTCGGTCTTGATTTCAAGAACTTTATCAGTCAGTTGTTCAATTAGCCTGGGATTCTTAGCCAAGGCATTGGGAAATACATTGACTAACTGCTGAGATGTGTAATTTTTTTGCATCGCCTCATTGGCTAAAGCAGTTCCTAACTCTTGCCACTGAGTCACCCCCTGGCTACCTACCTCCTTAAGACTTAATGCCAGGGTTTTCAAAAATTCTGGCTTGATCCGATTAAGGTCATTGTAATCGGTCATGTAGACAAACCAAGCACTGCCATCAGCTTGAAGTTGATGGCGAACCCTACTGAGCAAATGAGTTTTGCCTAACCCTTTGTTAGCCTTGATGGTAATGCCAATCACCTGACGCTGCCCGCTACGAACTTCTTCAATTGCCTTAAAAACAGCATCGTAAGCATGAGCATTGATAGAAGTAACGTGAGGTAATTCCTTTTTCCATACATTTTGCTTCTTGACAACTGGCTCTTTGTTAAAAGGGTTTTCATTTTTTATGGCATTGTGGAGTTGTTCAAGGGGAGATGAACTGTTAGTCATGAGCAACTGTTATTCATTTTGGTGTGAGGAAGCGCATTTATTACAATAACCAGGCCAGCCTAGGATTATAGCCGCTTAGCATAGCAGCGTAATCCACTCAGTTCTGTGGTGATGGAATCTTCGATTTTGGATGGATCGCTATCGGGTAAGCTACCGCCTTGGAGTTGTAAAATCTCGTTAGCTTGCATCTCCAACAACCACTCATTGAACTGGGAACGACTGACACTATCCCCAATTTCCCGTCTAATCCGATAAATCGGTACAATGTCATCAAGGTTATAGTCCTGATTTAGCTTGTCGTAAACCTCCAAGACTACCGATTCAAAGGTTTCATAGGAAGCGATCGCATTTTCCCCAGTTTTCCCAGCATCAGCGCCTGCCTCAACGACCTTAGCCACTGAGCTTCTCTCTCTAATCCAATTTAGAACAGCCTTGACATCCTTGGCTCTGACCAGACTACCATCAAACTCAAAATCAGCGCTTTTGATGCCAGCGTCTAGCACTTCCAAGCCTTGCTCTGTCAAAAACACATACTCGATTCGGGCTTTTTTTGTTTTCTTGATCGTCCCATCTGTTTCCAATGTTTTAAAGATGTCAGTATAATCACCAGACCTCTCATTATTCAGTTTCACTGTGTCACTTAAGTCTTTTCTTTTCACTTCCTGCTTTGATCCCCCTAGATCCCACAAGTGTAGCAGCAGGCGAGTTGTAGCTTGGGCTGGGGTTCCTCGTAACCCTTTCTTATTTTCTTTCTTATTTTCGGGTTCAGGGTTTGTGGACATTTCCGTTTGTTCTGTTTGTTCTACTGTTGACATTTCCATTTGTTCTAGGTATTTTTTTCCAGTATTTACGTAGATCAGATTATGGCTTGTCACCTCTCTATCCAGTGATAGCCTACCCAATAGTCTGATGCCAATTCGGCACGATTGAGTCAGAAGCCATAAATTTTTATGGCTAGCCTAGCCTTAGGCAAGCCAAATTAAGCCTCTGCCTTTGTATAGCCCTAAAATTGCATTTTGAGGGCTATGAGTCATAGCTAAGTCAATCACACTTCCGCAATCACAATTCCCCATGGGATTGCCCCTTGGGGTGCTGCGAAAAGCGAAATCGTACTCACTTGCCTCTAGGATCAGAATTTCAAAACTATCCAGTCTTTCCCCCCAGAAAGCGATCGCATTTACTGGGAAAATCTCCAATTCTGCTAGCTTGAGTAGAGCAAGGTAGTCGAGTCTCGATATTATATCACTTCTGTTCAGTCCTAGGTTACTTTCAACTATTATTTCTGTGCCCCCTCTGGTTCCTCTGCTCCCTCTGTGCTGATCGGATCACACTTCTCTAACTAAATAGGTTTGAGCCAAATCAGCTGGACTCATGGACTCATAAGGTTCAAAAGGCTGATGAATCCAAGGATTATCTGGCAAATAATCCACATAGTAATCAGGAGCAATCCCAGAACAGGCTTTATAGTCATTATGGTACAGAAATTGAGGAGATTCGTACTGCTGTGATCTGGTATAAAGCCTGTTCTGGGATTGCTCCA
>NZ_JAAHFV010000588.1:0-2301 GCF_010672755.1 Moorena sp. SIO1F2 | reverse complement strand
TAAGTGCTTTCTTACCCATGCATAAATGTAAAGGACAGGGGCTTCCAGCCTTCCCTTACCAACCCCTATTTTATGGTGAGTTTATCTTCTCCTACTAGTTCTGTCAGCAACATGTCTGAGCGTTCCCACTTCCAGCGCTCTCTGAAGCGTTTGGCACAAGATGTTCTGCGTATGGGGGCTCTGGTAGAGCAATCTTTTCGACTCAGCCATCAAGCCCTCTTTGAGCGCAATCTCGAGACTGCCCAACATCTTGCCTCTCTTGATAAGCGCATTGATGGCTACTATCACCAAATTGAGATGGAATGTGTCACGCTAATGGCTCTGCAATCTCCCGTTGCCCAAGATTTACGGCTTCTGAGTGCGTTTATGCAACTAGTACGAGATTTAGAGCGGATTGGTGATTATGCTGAAGACCTGGGAGAACTATCAATCAAGCTGTTTCCTTATCCACCCCATCCCTGTATGCCAGAGGTTGAACTGATGTCTCATCATGCCCAAGCTATGCTGGCAACAAGTTTAAAAGCCCTAGCGGATTTAGATGCCATTGCTGGGCAAACCGTCAAAAAGCTGGACGACACAGTCGATGATGCCTATGACCAAGTTTATCAAACCTTGGCCAGTCAAAGGGATATCAAGGGTGTTGTTGAACCAATTCTTTTACTGGGACTAGTGATTCGCCATTTAGAACGAATGGCT
The DNA here is from genome assembly GCF_010672755.1 of Moorena sp. SIO1F2. NCBI lineage: Bacteria > Bacillati > Cyanobacteriota > Cyanophyceae > Coleofasciculales > Coleofasciculaceae > Moorena > Moorena sp. SIO1F2. Next base: position 1,605 of record NZ_JAAHFV010000588.1, on the reverse strand, counting down.
GACCATGCTACCAATATCGGTCAACGAGTCTCTTATATTGTCACTGGTCAACGTTCAGGAGTTACTCCTGGCCGTTAGGTTCACTGCTTAGATAGCAATCCAATCTGAGTTTTTACATACCATAACAAACCAAGAGGGCAACAATGGGTAAGAATTTGCTCCCCTTGCTTGTTGACGTTGCAATTAGGATTGCTATATCATAGCCTAGCCAGATAATATGCTAGCCGTAAACATAAAAGCGTCCTTCTTAACCTGAGTATTACCAAAGCCTTACCTCCTCTTCAACCTCAACCGGTAAAATCTAGAGCGCACAGACAGCTATTGCTCTGTTGCTTAAAAACATTGGTATCCTACGTCACTACAATCGAGTATTTTTCTCGAAAAGCTAGCTCCCCTGATCACACAAAGAATGATATGCTAATCCAGAGTTGTCCTATAAATACCGAATTTTAGTGGTTGTAGGAGAAAGTTGCGGACTGCGTTGAGTCCAATCGTGTTGTCTACTAGGTGTGAGGTTGATTGATAAATTATGTCAACAGTTTTTTGGAATACGATCAAATATAGTCCCGCTGTACTAGGGGCTTCACTGCTGGTAGCTAACAGTGCCTATGGTGCTCCCAGCCTTGAGGAATCTTCTACTGAAGCTCAAGTGGGTCAACAAGAGCTAACGGTTGCCCAGGCCACCAGTGAGTCTAACTCGGAAATTTTAAAACAAATCAATATCTACAACAACGAGGGCACAAATGTAGATTCGATCGACCAGGTCACCAGTGTTTCCCAACTGCGGGACGTATCTCCTGGTGACTGGGCCTATGAAGCTTTGCGCTCTCTGGTAGAACGGTATGGCTGTATTGCTGGTTATCCTAACCGCACATTCCGTGGAAACCGGGCAACTACCCGTTATGAGTTTGCGGCTGGTTTGAATGCTTGCTTGAACCAGATTGAGCGGTTAATTGCAGCTAGCACCGCTGACTTTATTACCCGGGAGGACCTGGAAACCCTGCAACGGCTGATTCAAGAATTTGAAGCGGAATTGGCTACCCTAGGGGCACGGGTGGATAACCTAGAAGGTCGGGTGGCTTTCCTAGAAGACCATCAGTTTTCCACCACCACCAAACTAAAAGGGGAGGTGATCTTTACCCTCGCTGGTGCCTTTGGGGAGGAACAAGCTGAAGCTGAAGAAAGGGTATTAGATGCTGATGACGTCGATAATGATGACGATGATCAAGATGGCATTGATGAAAACATTACCTTCAGCGACCGGGTGCGTCTAAACTTCGATACCAGTTTCACCGGTAAAGACCGGTTGAGAACTCGTTTGCAGGCAGGGAACTTTACTCAACTCAGTAGTGTGACTGGTACCGACTCGGCTCGCTTGGGTCATGATGCCGGTGGTGGCAATGATGTGGAAATTACTGAATTGAACTACCGCTTCCCCATTGGTAAGAAAATCAAGGCTTATGTGGGAACCATTGGCCTGGACTTACATGACATTTTTAACCCGACCAACCCCATCCTGGCAAGCAGTGGCAGTGGTGGCTTATCCCGGTTTATCCGCCGTAACCCCTTAACCCATCGGGGAGTAACCGCCACCAGTTCCGGTTA
>NZ_JAAHFV010000587.1:0-2327 GCF_010672755.1 Moorena sp. SIO1F2 | reverse complement strand
CTACACAAGATGCCAGTTCTACACAAGATGCCAGTTCTACACAAGATGCCAGTTCTACACAAGATGCCAGTTCTACACAAGATGCCAGTTCTACACAAGATGCCAGTTCTACACAAGATGCCAGTTCCACCAAGATGCCCATTCCACAAAACTATTAAAATCCTTCCATTATTAAGCAACGCCATAGTTATAATTATATCCTTATTCCCGATTCCCGATTCCCGATTCCCGATTCCCGATTCCCTAGCAGAAGGAAGCTATGTTTTTATAACTGATTATCTGAACATGATCTAATTTCCTCCCGATCAACTCCAGTGATATTAGCAACTTGTTCAACATCCATCCCTGATTGCAACAGATTGACTATAATCTGTTTCACTTGTTGCTGGGCTTGTTCTTTTGCTTCCCGTTCCTGTTCGGTATCAGTCAGAAGCCAATTTCCCGAACCATCACACCAGCGCAACCAATTACGAGTTATGCCAGCATACTCTCCCCACCACAATCCCACACCTATGTCTAGTTCTGGAATCCAAATCTGGGGTGGGTCAGCTAAAATCCCTTGCTCTTGGTAACCAGCTCCGATTAATTTGAAAAACCGAATTTGGTTGGTATAGCGACTAAACACGAGATAATAAGGTACCCGTAATCGTTGCTCATAGACTTCCCACTTGGAAGGAATAGTTTGATGGGTACGCTCACTGCTACTATTACTAGTTTTATTACTATCTTGTAGTTTAATCTTATCACTATTTCCATCAACTCTTATAGATGCTTGAGATTCTTGATCTAGGTTATCCCCCAAGTCGTCTTTTGCAGTTGTCGGTGATAGCAATTCTACAATTATAAAGGGATTAACTCCTTCTTGCCAAATTACATAGCTAGATCTAATATCAGTGCCTTCGTATAAACGGGGAACTCCCACTACTAAAAACCAATCCGGGCGTTTATACCATTGAGGATGGCGCACATCATAGTAAAGATTTAAATCTGTACCAATAAATACTTCCTCAGAAGGGTAATACTGACAACGAAAGGTGCGACTTAATAATTCTGGTTGTAAATCGTGAAATTCGTCTGCCAAACCAGGTTCCTCCGGATTCTCACTTGGCAGGTCATACATGCTAGGTAGCGTTTCTTTAGGAGAGGCAGGAGCTTCACTTTGGGGAATCAAGTTTTTAGTCATTTTTTTAGGGAGTAGGGAGTAGGGAATCGGGAGTAGGGAGTAGGGAGTAGGGAATCGGGAATCGGGAGTAGGGAGTAGGGAATCGGGAATAGTAGGAAAGATATCAGAGTTGTTTTTATTATAAAAAATTATTGAACATAAATTTATTATAATTTATTTGTTGTAATTTCAATTTATAGTCTTATTTTTTGAATGTTAATCGCTAATATTATAACGTTTATTATCCTGATCAGGTACATTCAATTTTCTTCCCCCTGCTCCGAAGTCCCTGCTCCCTGTTCCCTGTTCCCTGTTCCCTAAAATCCAGAAATTGTATACCTCACCCAATTGATAACTACTATAAAACTTCAATCCAAATTATTTTGTTTTCTAACCCAAGCCCTAAACGCCCGTAATGTTGCTGTTTCGCCATCGACTAAACTTTGGTTAATAAACCTAGGAATAGCATTCAAAGGCATCCAAGGGAAGGTTGGACTCTGATTTACTTGATTATAAATTAAAATCGGTTGTTGTAGCACAAAAACTTCTAATTTTTGTCCATTATAACGCCACAATTCAGGGACACCAAGCGCTGCATAAATAGGACGCTTATCTAAAGAACCACTGGTGATATCGACTTCTAAGACTAAATCAGGCGGTGGGTCATGATCTAAATTAATGGTTTGCTTATGTCTTACCAATGGCTCATTTTGGAGATAGTAACAGGAGTCAGGTTCTGCACCTTTTAACCGTGTTTCTCGCTTAAGAGTCAAGGAGCCAAAGGTTTTGATAGTTAGATTTAATTCATCAGCGATCGCACCAATCAAGCGTTCAATAAAGCGGTTATTATTTTCATGGGGGCCTAAGGGAGTCATAATTTCTAATCTTCCGTCATCGTAAGCCAAGCGAGTGGAGCGGTCTTCTCCTAATTCTGTGAGTAATTGTTCAAAGATATGCCAACTGACATTGTTGCAAATTACCCGCTGTTCAGCCAGTTCATAATTTCCTGTGATCATGGGATGGGATTACCTCTTTAGGATTACTTTTATATATAGCAGTGCTCAATTGGTTGAGGGACTTTTTACTGGGTTTTAGGGAGTAGGGAGTAGGGAGTAGGGAGTAGGGAGTAGGGAGTAGGGAGTAGGGAGTAGGGAGTAGGGAGTAA
>NZ_JAAHFV010000586.1:0-2328 GCF_010672755.1 Moorena sp. SIO1F2 | reverse complement strand
GTTTTTTGCTTGAATAGATTCATCTTCATCTATAATACCTACATCATTATTCTCTGGTTGGACAGGTTGAGAGTTTTCAGGAATTGAGTTAGGAGTTATTTCTTCTGTCATAAATACCCAAATACTTATTGCAAATTAGTCTGAAGCTTAATTTTATAAACTAGGATTTTTGATTTAATTGTTGCTCAAGGTAATCCTTTTTCTCATAAAGTTGTTCTAGTTTTTTGTAAGATTCATTAAGCTGATCTTCGTTTTGTGTTAGTGTTAATTTCATTTTTGCTTCTTCTTCAGGACTTATTGCTATTTCTAATTTAGAATTTATAGATTTAATAATATAAGTTAGAGATTCTATTTTACTCTCTATAACACTGATTTCATTTTCAGCTTTATCTAGCTTTATTCGTAATAATTTTGGATTTTTAATTGAAGTAAATGAAGCTTGTTTTGATTCATTTAAATTAATATCTTTAATAGCCAAATCCTTAAATATTCTGCTAGGCATTTCTTCCCAAATCTTCCCAAGAGCTTCTATAGAAATCGCTAACCCCTCTTCTCCCTTACCGATGCGATAGCTAACTACACCCAAAACAGAACCAGTTTCTTGATCAATTACAGGGGAGCCACTATAACCAGGTTGTAGATAATACTTGTCTTTAATTATTAAATCCCAGGCTTTAATGCGATCACTTCCATTCTTAGATGCTAATTGAATCTGGTTACCCAGTTGTCCTTGAATCTTTCTAAGAGCTGGATTATCTTTCTGAGCAAATTCGTAAAAACCAGAGATGATAAATGGCTTATCTTTTTGACCACTTGCACACAATTTTAATAGAGGTTTATCCCATAATCCTTCAACGGTTAAAACAGCTAAGTCAAAGCCCTTGTCCTCACCAGACGCAATTACAGTTGCGGGAAGACCATTAGCCCTGATGGTTTCTGCTCCACCAACATCATTCACCACATGAGCGCAGGTTAATAAGTAAGTATTATGGGTATCCTTATGAATAACAAACCCGGTACCAAATTTTCGATTACCACTACTATCACTGCTAGTAATTAAAATTACTGAGTCTGAAAAATTTATGCTCATGGTTAAGGTTTGGGATTAAGGACAAGTTTGACTTTTAAATGGCTACCCGCTTTCGCTTTACTAACGTAGACATTTCCCTCTGCCTCAAAATTGAAGTTTATTTCAACTTCAGCTTTATCAATCTGCATCTCTTGATTAATTTCCTTCCAAGCTGCAGTAATCGGGCGACAACTTTTCACTAAAATCGGCTTAATTTTATCAAAGGTTGTACTAACCTTATCGGCGAATCGATTAGAAATCTGTTGGGCTTGGTCTTCTGGCACTTCTACTTCTATCAACGTGCCATCGTCTAACTCAATTAGCTTAGTAGCAATCATGATTTTACCTAACTGAACGTCTACTCAACTCCTAAAAGTTGTTTGACCCAGCATTGGTGCGTTAAGGGCAGCAACCTAGCCCTGGCTACAAGGCGAAACAATTAACGCCGCTCTAACGCACCACTAGCAATAGTGTCAAATATGAGATGCACCCCATGTCTGATTCGAGTAGTTTATTTTTTTATTATCAGCTCTGATGGCTATCAATAACAAATTGATAGCTAATTTACTTTACAAACATAGTATTACATACAATCCGGACTATTTGAATGAGTTTACGTTAAACTTAACAAAACTTTACAAGTGTAAAGTTTTTTTTATAAAAAACTTTGATGAGAGATAATTCACAACAATGAATTAGTAGGGCTTTCAGGGATTTTTTCCTGGTAACAGGAAGTAGTAAGTAGGGCATGAAACGTCGATGAAGTGCTCTGAAGCATGGTGAAGTAATATGAAGTAAATTACGATAGTAATAGTATTTTTATTTGAGATGTAAACAAATAATCCCAATGGTTAGGAAACAAAAAACTCCCAATAGGTAGGAGCTGTAAGGAATACAAAGTTTTTTAGTTTAGCAAAAATCACCATCTAGTTTTACAACTCATTTCTAAGCTCAAAAAAAAATGTATAAATACTCATTGCCAAATCCAAATAATTTTGATAATACTATCAATACAAATAGGGAGAGGTGAGATGTTGGCTGTAGCGATTGGCCTACGGCCTCAGCTTCCGCGCTTATGCGATCGCATTTCCCTACTCCCTACTCCCTACTCCCTACTCCCTACTCCCTACTCCCTACTCCCTACTCCCTACTCCCTACTCCCTACTCCCTCCTCCCTACTCCCTACTCCCTACCCAGCAGTAGTGCACACTTCTGAACTCCAGTCACTCAGCAGGCCTTATCTCGTATTCCCTCTTCTG
>NZ_JAAHFV010000585.1:0-2329 GCF_010672755.1 Moorena sp. SIO1F2 | reverse complement strand
AGAACTATGGTTACAAGTTCGGTCAAGAGGAAGAAACTTACAACATCGTTGCAGCTCACGGCTACTTCGGTCGTTTAATCTTCCAATACGCTTCCTTCAACAACAGCCGTTCCTTGCACTTCTTCTTAGGTGCATGGCCTGTAATCGGCATCTGGTTTACTGCACTGGGCATCAGCACCATGGCATTTAACCTCAACGGTTTCAACTTCAACCAGAGCATCATTGACTCACAAGGTCACGTGATCAACACCTGGGCTGACGTACTAAACCGTGCCAACCTAGGTTTCGAAGTAATGCACGAGCGTAACGCTCACAACTTCCCTCTAGACTTAGCAGCGGCTGAAGCTACTCCTGTAGCTTTGACTGCTCCAGTTATCAACGGCTAATAAGATCATAATCTGATCACCCCTAGGGGAGTACAAAAGTACCCCCTAATAGCGCTCCCCAAAAAGGGAGCGCTTTTTTATTTGGTGGCAAAGCACCAATCGCTTTTCCAAAAAAAAATAAGAGAGCCGTCAAAAAGACTCTCTAGGTCATCAGGGTGCATCTATCTACTGATCTCAATATAACAGATTGAGCGAGGGGTGTCACCCCTCAGTTAAAAATTTTACAAGCAGCTGACCCTAGGTATAGCGCTACGCGGAAGTCAGAAGTTAGAAGTCAGAAGTTAGAAGTCAGAAGTCAAAAGTAAGCTATGACTAAGTTTTGGAATTTAGGAATGTCCTAATCTAAATGCGTAGTGCTATATGTTCACGTATCAATTTTTGCAAAAAAATAAGAGAGCCGTCAAAAAGACTCTCTGGATCATCAGGGTGCATCTATCTACTGATCTCAATATAACAAATTTAGCGAGGGGTGTCACCCCTCATATATAAAATTTGGTAAAAATTCCCTAATCAACAGTATTGTTGACCTTAACTGGCTGGTGACCAATCAAAGCTAAGATTAGCAGTTATTCAGTTATTTAAGATGGCGATAGTGCTCTAGTTCCGAGAAAAGGCGAAATTAGCAAAACTCAATTCATTTGTGCCATTCCACTTGTAAACTTGGTTGCGAAACCCCTTCCACTGTTCATAAACCTTCTTAAACTTGGCATCTTTGCTAGCATCTTCCTCAAATAACTCGAATGATGCTTTCTCAGCCGCCTGCAAAATGTCTTGAGAGTAAGGAGTCAGCTTAGTACCTGCTTTAATCAAGCGTTCCAATGCCCCTCCATTCAAAGCATCATACTGAGCCGCCATATTTATATTGGCGTACCTGGCGGCATCTTTAAAAATTTCCTGATACTCCTTGGGCAACTTATCCCAAGCTTTTTTATTAACCTGTACCTCTAGGGTTGGTCCGGGTTCCCACCAGCCTGGATAATAATAGAACTTAGCTGCTTTGTACAAGCCCAGCTTCTCATCATCATAGGGACCAACCCATTCAGCGGCATCAATGGCTCCCCGGTCTAGGGCAAGGAAAATGTCACCCCCAGGTAATACTTGGACATTCACCCCCAAGCGCTCCATCACTTTACCTCCCAATCCAGGGATACGCATTTTTAATCCCTTCAGGTCACCTACAGAATTAATTTGTTTCTTGAACCAACCTCCCATCTGAGCACTGGTGTTACCTGCTGGAAAATTAATCACCCCAAAGTCAGCATAGAGTTCCTGCATCAATTCCAAGCCACCACCGTGGTACAACCAAGCATTTTGTTGTGGAGCAGTTAGACCAAAGGGTACACTAGTGCCGAATGCTAGGGCAGGATTTTTGCCAACGTAGTAGTAACTAGCGGTATGACCACACTCAACGGTTCCTTGTTGGACGGCATCGAGAACCCCTAATCCTGGTACAATTTCACCAGCCGCAGAGGGGGTAATCTGGAAACGCCCATTGGTCATGGCACTGACCCGCTTACAGACAGTATCAGCTCCCCCATAGATAGTATCGAGGGATTTTGGCCAGCTCGTGACCATTTTCCATCGAACCATAGGCTGACTGCCGGATTGAGCAACGGGTCCTGTACTAGCTTGATTACAGGAGGCTAAGGCAGCTGTACTGGCTGCACCAATCGCAGCGTTACTAAAAAATTTTCGGCGTTTCATGGTTGTTGATTCAAGAGTGGGTCATGTTTTGCGCAAGTTCTATCAAGTTTAGTAACTAGACACCCTTTAGCCGATCCGCTGTTCCCTTTGCTATTTAGCGAGATGTCATATCAGCGGATACATTTAACCAGGCAATTCCCGGCAAAACCCGGAAGCCGTGTACAGCACGTCGGTTATCGACGAGGAGGTATCCCTCAAAGCTTTTAGGTAAATCCCAAAAGCGCCATTATGATCACGGT
>NZ_JAAHFV010000584.1:0-2347 GCF_010672755.1 Moorena sp. SIO1F2 | reverse complement strand
TGTTTTATCATTAATATCTTGTTTGATTGCTTCAATAATACATTTTTCTTGTACAGGAGTACACCGCACAAATAAAATCCCAAATCCTTCACGCCAAGATAAATCGCGTTTTAACCTCAGATACGATTCTTGTTCATCTGATCTAAATGTTGTTGAATTGGATGTCAGCATTTTATTCATCTATTAGTTACATCATCAAGAGCAGATTTAAACTCAGGTGTCCCTTCAATTAAAGGGTGAACATCATACCAACGTACAGGATTATCTTCTCCATCAAACTCTCGATATTCCAAGACACAACGACGGAATAGCAAACTACGATAGTCTTCATCATTAGGGATAGACTTGGAAAGAGAAACTTCAGCTAATTTTTGCCATTCTTCAGAACTAACAGCATTACGATAGGTGCTATCTCTGGCATCACTAACTGCCCGCCTCACTATTCTTGTAGTAATCGGGAAATCATCAATATAACGCATTACTGACTGCATTAATAGCATCAACTCTCGTACATGACCACCAGTCATAGCACAAAGCTCAATGCGAGTGTCTTGACTATCAAAGATTTGTGTATCAATATCAATCGTAGGGTCAACTAAGTGAATCCTTTTTTCAATAACTTCTTTTAATTTATCTAATCCTTGTGAATAGGGTTTGTTGTCACGGTTTTTTACCATAATCATTGGTAACACTTGAGGAGTAGCATACATATTTCTTAATTCAGTAGCTTGACTGGAATAGGCTAAGGAAATAGGTACTGTATAAACTACGTGACATTTCAACGCTGTTAATTGACTGCTATAATTAATAAATATTTCATCGTGACTTGTTCTGTCATTCCCTCTTTCCAGGGGGATGATTCTATCTAAGTTATCCGCGATCACAACTATGTTGGATTTTTCGTCAGGTAATTTATGTTGAGCATCTTCAATAAATTCATTTAACGCTGTAATCAACGAGACACTATAATTATCAACCTGTTTTCTAATGGTTTCACGACTACTAGGATTGCGTCTTAAGGTTGTAGTCAATTTACTAAAAATCTGAATTTGAGCTTCAACCGTTAATTTTTCAAATTCTACCTCCGATAACGCCAAATCCTTTAATTCACTCCACCGAGACTCTAACCAATTTAATAACGGATTAGGAGACGCATACTCTTTAAGTTTCTCTAAAATATTACGAGTACAAGCTAACAGGATATCTGTATATTGAGCATCGATTTCATCAATATCTCCTTCCGTTGCTGGAAAATAAACCACAAAGCAGCCATCCTTCTGCAAATAATCCTCCAGACGCAATAACTCCGTTGATTTCCCCACACCCCGATGTCCAGTATAAAGTTGACAAGTCGCTTGGTCTGAAAAGATGATAGTTTTACCAATTTCCCTGAAAATATTGTCATCTCCTCTGACATCACTACAGTTTACATAAGCTGGATCGTTAGCTGGTAAGGGATAAAATGGTTGAAATTGATTGTAGATTTTTTTGATTAAGCTCATGGGGGGTGATGTGTCTAGTGGTTTTCAATTTGGTGAGGTACAGAGTTCCTGGTTTTAGGGAACAGGGAACAGGGAACAGGGAACAGGGAGTAGGGAGTAGGGAGTAGGGAGTAGGGAGTAGGGAAGAGAGAACAGGGAGACTTTTGGCAACGTTACACAAGTTAATAAAATAACGCACCATCGGATAAAACCGTAACAATGAGATGCCCCCGATGGCAATTGCCCTATGGCTGGCTGGTAATTGTCCTAATTATAAAATAATATATTGCGGTTTTTAATTAGGTGAGGTTTTTAGGAAACAGGGAATAGCGATGCAGCGCGGTCTTGGGGGTTTCCCCCATGAGCGACTGCATCAAGACGGGAACAGGGAACAGTGCGTAGGGTGGGCAAAATGAGAGTATCTAGAATTGTTCAAAGAACCAAAGGGTTTTTGCCCACCCTACTTACAAAGAATCAAAGGGTTTTTGCCCACCCTACAAGCTTTGCTGACTGGCTAGTTTATTAGCAACAAGTACTAGTTAATGAGAAACTAGTACTCGTTAGGAAGAAACGGGTACCCATTTGTTACACAGCAGTACTCGTTTACAAGAAAATAGTATTGGTGTGTGAGAAAATAGTACTCGTTAGGAATAAATGGGTACTGGTGTGTTAAAAGTGATTACCTGGTCTGGTCTATTGTTAAGCCTATTGCCTATTGCCTATTGCCTATTGCCTATTGCCTATTGCCTATTGCTTACTCCCTGCTCCCTAAAAGCCCAGACGTTGTACCTAACAGCAATTGCAAACCGCTGTATTGATAATTGTGATATTTTTGCCATCATGGAAGTAACTCCTATTTAGGTGGG
>NZ_JAAHFV010000583.1:0-2370 GCF_010672755.1 Moorena sp. SIO1F2 | reverse complement strand
AGATATGTACTCACTTGCTCAGTGTGACTATATCATAGGTCCCCCAAGTAGCTATAACATGTGGGCTGGTTTTTATGGACGGGTACCTTTGTACTGGATTGAAGATCCCAATGCTGACATATCCTTAGACAGTTTTCAAATTTATGATGTGCCACTAGATGTCGCTCCTCCAATTTCATTTGCACAGTAATTAATTCCTTATTACAACCAGAGGCAAGATAACAAGGATATGTCAAACCATCAAGAAGCGCAAGAGCCGCTAGTCAGTGTTATCATCCCCACCTATAACCGCTTGATATACCTCAAGCAAGCAGTTGAAAGCGTACTCCAGCAGACCTACAAAAATTTTGAAATTATTGTTTCTGACGATTGTAGCCCTGAGAATCCGCAAGCTATGATTGAGTCCTTTCAAGATACTCGGATCCAATTACGTCGGAACTCAAAGAATTTAGGAAATGGTCCCAATGTTGCTGGCGCATTTAAACAAGCTCAGGGAAAATATGTAGCGAGTCTCAATGACGATGACCTGTGGAATCCAGACTTTTTAGAAAAGTTAGTTCCTCCCCTAGAAGCGAATCCAAATGTAGTTGTGGCTTTTTGCGACCACTATATTATCGACGCAGATGGCGTAATTAATTATGGAACTACTGAAGCACATACCCGGCTTTGGAAGCGTGACCAACTTAAAGCAGAGGTATATCAGCCATTCTGTACTATCGGACTAGTAGACCAAGCAGTGTCTCCTGCATCCTCTGCTTTGATTCGCAGGGACAAGGTTAATTGGGATGAACTGTTGTCAGTGGGGGTCTATTGGGATTACTACCTAACCTATCTAGCTTGCCGCAGTGGTGATGGCGCGTACTACTATCCAGAAAGACTGACTCGATATCGCGTGCATGAGTTATCTGAAACCCATATGAGTGGGAGTGGAAACGCCAAGGCTCAGATCCGCAAAGGCAAATCCGGTATTTTTTGCTACGAACACTTTTTAGCAGATGCTCAATTACAAAAGCATCGGAGTTACTTTACCCAGAAATTAGCACAAGCGAACACAACTCTGGGTATTGGGCTGATACGGGATGGACGGTTAGCAGAAGCACGCCCCTATCTTTTTCGTGCCTTGAGTCAAAATTTCAGTCTGCGAACTGTAGCAGCTCTCATGGTCACCGTTATACCTCAACAATTAGCAAATCCTTTCGAGATATCTTCCAGACGGAAAATTATCCAACAGACAAAAGTACATTCAAAATTACATTAATAATTTCAGGAATTACCATGACTATTTCAACACCAGAAAACGTAAAAGAAGTTCTTCATAACTCTCTAGGACAGTTAGACAAATTTGAAGAATGTATACTGCTAGACAATCCTGATCATTACAATATTGGCGACCACCTGATTTGGTTAGGCTCTGTACTCTTTTTGACAGATACCTTAAAAACGAAAATCAAGTATGCCACTGGTATTAACGGTTTCTCTGATGCCAGCCTAAAAAAAATTGATCAATGCCCCATAATCTTTAATGGAGGAGGAGCATTAGGTGATCTATATGAAGGTTTTCAAAATTTTCGAGAATCGATCATAGAAAACTATCGAGATCGACCAATTATTATTTTTCCTCAGACTATTTATTTTAGAAATCCCGAAAACCTCAAAAAAGCAGCAAAAGTTTTTAACTCCCATCCTAACCTAACCCTATTTACCCGAGATCAAGTCAGCTATGAAATTGCTCTTAAAAATTTCTGGAATTGTCGGGTGATTAAAGCCCCTGATATGGCATTTCAAATGGCTGGTCTATCTACTGACTCTATCCAGCCTGCTCAAGACAATTCTAGTCTTTATCTTTCCCGAAAGGATCAAGAACTTAAGGCCACTAGTAACCTGAGTCTTTCTTCTAAGATACAAAATCTCGTATTAGAAGACTGGGTTTCAGATAGATGGACTCTAAGAACTACTAAGCAACTCTCTAAAGGTTGGTATTGGCGTATCCCAGGATTGGTCAGAATAATTCGGGAAGTTTATGAGCGAGGATTAGCAACTCCTAAAGAATGGTTATCCCGACAAAACTGGAAGTATTTTCATACTAATACTGCGAAATTTAAAACAACCCATAACTCCCAAATTAATCTAGCATCTTGGGGCCTGATGCACAGCGGCATCTATCAATTCAAAAGGCATCGTTTAATTATCACTAATCGTTTGCATGGTCATATCCTTAGTACTCTTCTAGAAATTCCTCATATCTTTCTTCCTAACTCTTATTACAAGAATGAAGCATTTTACGAAGCATGGACTTCAGAAATTCCATTCTGCCGGTTTATAAAAGAACGCTCAGAACTTGAAGTAGCTGTAGAAGAAATGTTAGAGTCC
>NZ_JAAHFV010000582.1:0-2376 GCF_010672755.1 Moorena sp. SIO1F2 | reverse complement strand
GATTAGATTGTAGGGTGGGCAAAAACAGTTTGGTTCCAATAATGATTAATGATTAGACTACTTTGCCCACCCTACTTTAGCTGACAGCTGACTCCCTGTAGTGAGTTTGATTTGTAACTTTGACCATCGCTGATGGGAAAAATAACTATATCCCACTCAAACCAAAGTTACGTCAACCACCAGGGTCAAGTTGATGAACCAAACCATTCAGCGATGCTATTTACTCGGCCATCTTTTAGTCTCTAGTCTCCTCATCCCCAACATTGCTACCGCCCAAATCAGCAGTGATGGCACCTTATCTACCACCGTGACTAGTGATGATGGGGTGAATTTCTTGATTGAAAAAGGGGTACGCACTTGGGATCATCTATTTCATAGCTTCTCGGAATTTTCTGTACCCAGCAACGGGTCAGCCTTTTTTAACAATGCTGGGGATATTGTCAATATCTTTAGCCGTGTCACCGGAGGGAATATTTCTAATATTGACGGCTTGATTCGCGCCAATGGTAACGCTAATTTATTCCTGATTAATCCAGCCGGAATTATCTTTGGGGAAAATGCTTCGTTGAATATAGGAGGTTCATTTTTTGCCACTACTGCCGAGAGTGTAGTATTTGGAGATGGGATTGAATTTAGTGCCACTGAACCAAACCAAGCGCCGTTATTAACGATTATACTCCTGGTTTACAGATGGGAACAAATCCGGGAAATATTACAGTAGTTGGTCCAGGACAAACCCTCAATGGCAGTATTTTTACTCCTTTTGATCGCAGTAATCTTGGATCCCAATTACAGGTTCAACCAGGGAATACTTTAGCCTTGGTAGGTCTCATTGAAAGTAGCTTGATCAACGCCAATTCTAATCGAGGCAATGGTGGAGATATTGCCATTACTACCCAAGGCTTATTTGTGTTTCCCCGCTAGTTCTCAGTTTGGAGTAGATGGCCTGATCACCATTAACAATCCTGACTCCGATCCGGCTAACGGCTTAATTCAACTACCCACAGATACTAGCGATCGCACTCAACAAATCGCTGAAGGTTGCCGTTGGACTGCCACCAGTAGTTTTTATATTACCGGACGGGGTGGCATACCCCAAGATCCCAGTGCCATGGTACGGGGTGGCCAAATTTTATCGGATGTGCGGGATATATCGGATCTATCCATAGTGCGCGCCATACCCGAAGCTGAAGATCGTAAAGCACACACTAATACCAAAGCACCGATACTGGAAGCTAATGCTTGGATTATTAATGAGGAAGGTAATGTGGAATTAGTCGCTGTTGTCAACTCGAACCAGGCGCTCGATTTTCTGCGAGCAACTTGTGCGATTAAAGAGGATTAGATTGTAGGGTGGGCAAAGACAGTTTGGTTCCAATCAGTATTAATGATTAGATTACTTTGCCCACCCTACTTTAACCACCAAGGAGATTGTAGGGTGGGCAAAGACAGTTTGGTTCCAATCAGTATTAATGATTAAATTACTTTGCCCACCCTACTTTAGCTAAAATGGTGCAAAGTGGGTAGGGAGCGGTTGAGGCACTTTACCCAACATTGGCACTAGCATTGCTTGGGTTTCACTATCCTTAAACCCAACCTGCATTTTTAGAGATATCAGTACTGAAACGATTGTTGCAACCACTAAAACATGACTAATTGGCAAGAAGATATTTCCACTAACCTAAACGTCTGTCACGGTAAAGCTTGTATTAAAGGCACTCGAATTATGGTATCAATAATCCTAGATAACCTAGCCGAAGGCTTGACACCAGAAGAAATTGTGGCTGAATACCCACCACTAACTCTGGACAACATTAGAAATGCGATTGCATATGCTGCTGCTTTAACCTCAGAAGAAGAACTTATCCCCCTGCGATCACAATAATGCTAGTCAAATTAGATGAGAATCTCAGCAATACCCATGCCCAGTTCTTGAGAGACGCAGGTTATCAATGCGTTCGCTTTTAGCGGAAGCTGAGGCCTTTGGCCACGCTTTGCGAACGCTTCATCGCGTAACTGATCAAGGATTATCCGGTGCAGATGATGAAATTGTTTGGCAACGGGTTTGTAATGAAGGGCGTTTTTTCATTACTCTTGATTTAGACTTTTCTGACGTTCGCCGTTTTCCTCCTGGTACACACCCAGGAATTTTACTATTGCGTCCAAGCCGTCGTAGTCGTCAAGCTGTACTGAATTTACTTTCTCGAGTTTTGAACGAACAACCGTTGGAAAGTTTACAAGGTTGTTTAGTAGTTGCAGATGAAATGCATACGAGAATTCGCAGACCTCAAGTTTAATCCCCCTCTCCCAAGCAGCTTGTAAGGTGGGCAAAGACAGTTTGGTTCCAATGAGTATTAATGATTAGACTACTTTGCA
>NZ_JAAHFV010000581.1:0-2408 GCF_010672755.1 Moorena sp. SIO1F2 | reverse complement strand
CTCACAAGCATAGGCGTCATGGATGGGTTGACAGTGTGTTCACTAGAGTTGCTCCCAATGGAGTCCGATGATGCTTTAGGCACATTGGGTAGGCTACCCACTTGTAGAGAGGTAAACAGCTTGCCGTAGGAGGTAGTAGAACCCACAGAGTAAGCTAGTTTGGAAGCATGATGTGACGGTTCAAGCCTCAACTGACTAGCATCCCACTTTTGCCCAGTTTCAGGACTAAATTTCGTAATTTGTAACTGTGGTTCTGAGTTTTCTGAGGTTTGCCATAGTGTCCACTCTAGGGAAAAGCTAGGACTAATATCAGCAACTAGACGCTGACTGATATTAATTAGCTGTTGGAGGTATTTGTCCTTTAGGGTGTACTGTTTTTGTTGCTCCTCACTGAGTAGATAGGCTTGCACAGTGTTCTGGGTTAGTGATAATGAGTCCGGTTCCAGACACAAGCCATAGGCACGGGTTTTACGACCCAGTCGTGAGGCTAGCACAATACCAGTTTCGATCTCAATTTGGTAATAGTCTGGCACTACTTCCCCCTTCGCCCATGCAGTACCTAACCCCCACGTGGCTTGGATGTAACCCTCAGCTTGGTTAATCTGGAGTGTACCAGAAGCGATCGCATCCCACATTGGTTGTATCAAGACTGCCAAATTAAGCTGCTGGAGACCAATACTATGCCGTTGCCAGTAAAATTGACTTCTGGCGCGAAATAGTTCTGCCCAAACCTGTTTTAAAGACAGTTCCATTGCTAGTGGTTGCCTAGGGCAAATATAGGATCCCAAAATTTTATCTGGTAAGGTTGAAAAAATCTGGGGTTGCTCTAATCTTCCCACTTCAGTTTTCCCAGTGTCCTCCTCAATTCCCGACCCTGGTGATGTCATGGATAAGGAAGGGTGAAAAATTGTTGCTGGGGCGAGTGTAGTTTCTGCTATCTCGGATAGGGTTGATGCCAACACCGAAGCTAAAGTCGCCCCTTGAATTTTGTGACGAATTTGCTGAGCCACTTGCTGTAGCTGGCGAGGATTGTCTACATCTACGTAAAGATAAGAAGAAGGTAAATCAGCTAACAGGGGTTCAGACTCACCTAAAATTGCGATAAATTCCCACAATGCCTTTGCACTCACCACAAAGCCAGGTACAACCGGATAATCCCGTTGCAACAGCTGACTTAAGTTCAAGGCTTCATTGCCCACGAAGGGATACTCTGAAGGTTGAATCAGATCAAGAGAGTAAAGATTATCCACAAATCGCCGCCTAATCCTGTTATTGCTCCGGGATTTTGGCATCATATCTCGAAGGCATAATATCTCTTACCATTAATCACGTCGTATTCACCTAAATCGTTAATTAAAAATTGACTCTCAACCAAGAATGATAAGTAGTCAACTGGACATGATATTATTAATCCTTCCTGTGCTTTGCATCACGCTCTTAGAGACAGAAAACGGTAGAAATACTGAGGGATTCTCATGGTCAGTCTTGGCATCTTTATAAATATAATGCCAGATAAATCCCCAAAATCATGTTACAGGGAATTCAGACTCTTAAAAAGGGTCTATTAAGTCTCTTTCTGAAATCGAACTGTCCCCTATGTGAGCGCCCTGCCACTGATGAATTGTGTGATTATTGCGAGCAGCAGTTACTCCGCTGCCAACTTGACAAAAATCAATTTTTATGTAATCAAAATCTCCCAGTGTTTGTCTGGGGCAATTACGGTGGTCCATTAAAACGAGTACTCGCTGCCCTGAAATATGAAAACCAACCCCAGCTAGCACATCCCTTGGGCCATTGGCTGGGTAAAGCTTGGTTAAAATCCTCTGCCACCCGTAGCCACAACCAAAAATTAATAGTAGTTCCCATTCCTATGCACCCTACAAAACAGCGACAAAGAGGTTACAACCAGGCAGAGCTGATTGCCCAAAGTTTTTGTGAATTCACTGGTTACAAACAAGCACCACTGGGTTTAGAAAGAGTCCGGGCAACTCAACCTCAGTTTGGTTTATCTGTCCAAGAGCGAGCGCAAAACCTAGCAGATGCCTTTATTATTGGTAAACACTTTCTCAGACATCATAGCACCTCACCCGTACTAATCCTAGATGATATCTACACCAGCGGAGCTACAGTCAAATCAGCCACCCAAACCCTGAGAAAGCATGGAATAAGCGTATATGGGTCCGTAGCGATCGCAACCAGCGCGACCATCGGTAAAGTAATGACAAAACGTGGGTCAGTTGATGATGGGGTGATAGGGTAATGGAAATCTATAGATTTTCTGGGCTTTGTTGCATGAATGATGAAGGGGTCAAAATGCTCCCCCTCTCAGGAGCAGTTTTAAGCATTATGGGCATAGCTATCAGGCATACCCAAATGGGTCATAGGATTGAGGGCAGCACAAGCAAGTA
>NZ_JAAHFV010000580.1:0-2411 GCF_010672755.1 Moorena sp. SIO1F2 | reverse complement strand
CTCAGGGGCACTACAGCACTACACTGATAACTCCAACATCCGTTGAATTGGTCGCAACGCGGCTACTCGGATGTCCTCCGGTATAGTAATTTCTGGTGTTTTCTGCTTCATGGCTAGATACAGCTTCTCCAAAGTATTGAGCCGCATGTGAGGGCATTCGTTACAGGCACAATTGCTATCCATACCTGGAGCAGGGATGAAATTTTTCTGGGGTGCCCTCTTTTGCATTTGGTGAATAATTCCTGGCTCAGTAGCTACGATAAATTCTGCCGTTGAACTTTGCTGGCTATACTTTAATAAGGCGGTTGTAGAACCAATGTAACTGGCATGACGCAGGACAGGGGGTTCGCATTCTGGATGGGCAATCAACTCAGCTTCAGGATGCTGTATTTTCAGTTGCACGATCTTTTTCTCAGAAAAGGTTTCATGGACAATACAACTCCCCTCCCACAGGACTAACTCCCGTCCGGTTTGCTCCATGACATAGCGACCTAAGTTCTTATCTGGGGCAAAAATAATCGGCTGGTCTTTCGGAATTTGGTTGACGATCTTAACTGAGTTAGAACTGGTGCAAATGATATCGCTCATCGCTTTAATGGCAGCGGAGCAATTAATGTAAGAGACCACCAAATGCTCTGGATGGGCTGCTTTGAAGGCCGCAAATTCTTGGGGAGGGCAACTGTCAGCTAGGGAGCAACCTGCGTTTAAATCCGGGAGTAGTACCAATTTATTGGGGTTAAGGATTTTGGCAGTTTCTGCCATAAAGTGAACCCCAGCAAACACGATGACATCTGCATCTGTAGCCGCCGCTTGTTGAGAAAGACCGAGAGAATCGCCGATGTAGTCAGCGATATCTTGAATATCTGGCTCTTGGTAATAGTGAGCCAGAATAACTGCGTTTAATTCTTGCTTGAGGTCTTCAATCGCTTCAAACAGGTCTTTGGGCGGATACTCCAAGTCTAGGGTTGTTTTTGGGAGGACATTTGTAAACATCGTATTATTTCCCTATTTCTGACTAGTTTACTGGTTTTTGAATATTTTCTTTCTTTAATAATTATTAAATCTTCGGGCTCCCTCCAACTGGGTGTTGTACTACTAAACTTTACTTAAGTTATGCTATTTTAACGCTGTCCTCGACTAGGCTGACCTCATGGGATCGCCAAATGAAATGATCTAGGGCGGTTTGCATAACTATCAGGTACACAGGATTGTTTTCCGACTTCCCTGCTCCCTGCTCCCTGCTCCCTGCTCCCTGCTCCCTGCTCCCTGCTCCCTGCTCCCTAAAAACCTAGAACTTTGTACCTAACTGAATTTAAAACCGCTGTATGTGCATAACTTCAGCAGCCAGCTCTATTAGGTTTGGGTGCATCTCAATGAATGAAATTAGGCAAAAATGAGATGCACCCGATTAGATTTAACTATTATTATTTCCTATATTTTTTATCAAAATTGGTTGTTATTAAATTTTAAATTAACAATTTATACCCCTAATTTAAACCTTATTTTATGAAGGGAACACCAATAGCATTACCCTTAGTTTTTAAAACACTCTTCATTAACACCTCATGCACCAACACGGCTACAATAAAGCCTGGAAAAACTTCGGATAGGATGTTATTAAATCATAAAACTCGCCAGAGGATAGCAGTACTTAATCCTGCCAACATCATAGAGTTCAATGCTAAATAATGAGTGCGCCTTTTCAATAAGATAATCAGCATGGCTGGACCGAGGGAACTGGCCACAGATCCACTAGCAAAAAGAACCAATGAAAACACTGTGGAGGAAATAGAAATCGCCGCAATTACAGCGAGTATTCCCACCACTAAGGTCATGAATTGCTCGTATTTCACGCCATATTTCCGGGACATCCTCCGATGCAAACCCGGGGAAATATCTCTAGCGATCGCACTGGAACAAACCAGAAGTTGGGAATCCGCTGTAGAGGCAATGACGGAAAAGACACCAGCCAACACAATACCGACTAAAAAGGGATTAAACTGTTGTGTAGCTTAGAAGGGCAAGGCTTGTCCTCCCGTTACGCAGTAGACTAGAATCGAAGCTGCTGCGATCAAAGCTCCAATGGTAGGATCAACTCCAAAAAATACATCAAGGGTCTTGGCAGCTGCAGCAAATTGTGCGGCAGTATAGGCTCCGATAAATACAACAGTGATCACAGCAACAATCAACGTGATTATTCGTCTGCCTTGAGGCTTTTTGACTGTAGAGCCTAGGGCGTGTCATCAATTAAGCCAGATTACGGCAGCAGCCAGATAAATTGCTTCTAGAAAGTTCTTGGCTCGCTTATCGTAGCGCGTCGCGAACGCGCCCCGCGTGACCAAAGGTCAATCCCTCGATATTGCTTGAGTCGGGCAAAGAAATTCGTGGCGCAGATGTCGTGCTTTGTACAA
>NZ_JAAHFV010000058.1:23196-25508 GCF_010672755.1 Moorena sp. SIO1F2 | reverse complement strand
CCAGGTAGGCACCGGGGATGCCAACCTGGCCGAACAGTTGGCCGGTGATGTGGCGGCGCAGGCCGAGGCCACCGATCGGGCCAAGCTCCGGGGGCGACATTTGGAGCATGTTGCCGAGCTCGGTCATCGCGTCAACCAGTTGGGTTCCGACGGCACCACCGCTCGAGGGGCCGGGGCCGAACTGTTCGCCATCCTGGCCGAGGCCGCCGGTGATCTCGATTTCGAAGCGGCCGACGTGTGGATCCGGCGAGGCGGGGAGGACTGGCTGGCCGGCGCGTCCCACAACAGCGGAATCTGGGGAACGCTTCCGGCTCCGGGGCAACCCGGCAGCGGCCTGCGACCCGAAGACATGAGCATCGGCGAGGTTGTGGTCGACGACCAAGATGTCGATCCCGAGGAGTGGGCGGCGTTGGAGCGGGAGGGTCTTTCCCGCCTCATCCGCATCACGTTGGCCACGATCGACGGCACCCTCATCGTGTTGCGGGCCGCCGACTCGGTTTCGATCAATGGCGGAGCCGATGCAGTTCAGACCGCCGATGTCACCGGTGGGGCTCGCGCTGAGTTCGCTTCCAACGACCGGCCGGCATTGGGCGATGTGGAGGCGCTCCGGCTGCTGGCCGCCCAGGCGACGGTGGCCCTGCAGAACAACAAGCTGTTGAGCGACCTCCAGACAATGCATGACGAGTTGGAGCATCAGGCCAGCCACGATGTTCTCACCGGCCTGCCGAATCGGAAGTGGTTCATGACCCGGCTCCGCCGGCAAATCACAAACTCCGACGGTCCGGGGCTGGATGTCGTGCTGTTCCTGGACCTCAACGGCTTCAAGCAGGTCAATGACACCATGGGCCACGAGGCCGGGGACGAGCTGCTGGTCGAAGTCTCCGGTCGGCTGCGGGAGGTCATCGGCTCGAGCGGCGAACTGGCCCGGCTCGGTGGAGACGAGTTCACGGTGCTGGCCGGACCGGTGGAGGAAGTGGAGGAGGCACAGGCCCTGGCCAGCCGCATCCACGCGTCGCTGGTAGAGCCCTTCGATCTGCAGAACGGGCGGGCCAAGGTGGGGACCAGCATCGGCATCGCAGTTCGCGACCCGGCAACCGCAAGCGATGTGGGCGACACCGAGTTGCTCCGTCGAGCCGATGCCGCCATGTATGCGGCCAAGACGGCCCACAGCGACCTGCGGACCGCGATCTACGACCCGTCGCTCGATGAGGGTGAACGCCGCCGGGGCCGGCTGGTGGCCGAGCTGCGGAGAGCGCTCGATGAGGAAGAGATCGAGATGGCCTTCCAGCCGGTGGTTGGCACCGAATCGGGCCGAATCGCCGGGGTGGAGGCACTGCTGCGGTGGACCCACCGCGAGCTTGGTCCGATCGATACCGGGACCACGTTGTCGCTGGCCGAGGAAGCCGGGCTGTCATCTCGGTTGAACCGATGGATCCTGGAGCACGCCACCCAGACGGTTGCCGCCATCGGCGTCGAAGACGTGTACGTGGCCGTCAACCTTTCCCCTACCGAGCTCGGCGCCGACGACCTGATGGCCAACGTCGGCGATGCCCTCCACCTGAGCGGAATAGCCCCCGACCGGCTGGTGATCGAGCTGAGCGAGCGGTTGGTGAGCGAGGATCGTGGCCAACAGTTGAACATCGATGCTCTTTCCGAATTGGGCGTTGTGCTTTCGCTGGACGATTTCGGTGAGGGTCGAACGTCGTTGGCCCACCTTCGGGGCCTCCCGATCAGCCAGTTGAAGATCGATCGCCGGCTGGTTCAGAACGCCTGTGAGTCGGAGGTTGATCTGACGATCCTGCGTTCGGTCACCGAGCTGGCCCAGCAGCTGTCGATGGAGGTCGTAGCCGAGGGCATCGAGACCCCGTCGCAGCGTCAAGTCATGGCCGACCTCGGCATCGAGTTGGTGCAGGGTTACGGACTCTTCCGACCACTGACCGCCGACAAACTCCGACGCCTACTTCTTGCCGGTGCCTCCGCCGGCCGGATCACGCGCACCCAGGTGGCGTCGGGGGTTGGATCTCGGGGCGGGGAGCGCTGAGCGATGGCCCGCAGACTCGATGTCTACACCCCGTCGGCCGAGCCCGTGGTCGAGACCCAGCGCCAGGCGTGGCTGAATCGATCGGCCGCTCGGGCCTTCGCCGCCGCGCTTTCGGCCATGCTGATCGCCACCCTCGTTGTCAGCTCAAATTACCCAGGTTAATCATACTAAAGCAGATATCCATGGTGCTCCAGAGCAAGATTTTGCCGCTAATCACTTATCGGTAGGTAGTAATCTACAGGTATCGGGTAATTTGGAAGTCAATTCTGGA
>NZ_JAAHFV010000058.1:0-23096 GCF_010672755.1 Moorena sp. SIO1F2 | reverse complement strand
TCAAATTACCCAGGTTAATCATACTAAAGCAGATATCCATGGTGCTCCAGAGCAAGATTTTGCCGCTAATCACTTATCGGTAGGTAGTAATCTACAGGTATCGGGTAATTTGGAAGTCAATTCTGGATTGCATACCATCGGTGCGGTGAGTGTAGATGGGAATTTAACTGTTAGTAATGGGATCACCACCAATGAACTCAGTGTGATAGATAGTGTGACCACACCGTTAACCATTAATAATACCCTAACTGTTAATAGTGCGATCGCGACCAATCAATTAAGTGTTACTGGGAGTGTAACAGGGTCATTAACTATTGATCATGATTTGACCATAAATCGCCATGTTGGCATCGGCACCACCAACCCAACACAGGCTCTAGACATGGGAGGAAGGAAGAAGAATATTAAATTTGACTATGCACATATTGGGGAAACAGGTAGCGGAGCAGCAACCATAATCGCCAATAAAGCTCGTGTGAGCGAAACTGAGGATAATCGTGTTGATTATTCTCACAGCAACCCAGATGGTGTTAGTGCCATCGAACTTCTATATACCTATGGAATTTCATTTTTCACCAAACCCACTGATAGTGGCAGTCCTACCGTAGAGGGAGAGCAATTTTTCTCCTATAGAGATAGAACCTATGAACGTATGCGAATCTCTTCCAATGGAAACGTCGGCATCAACACAACAAAACCTCAACATCTTTTACATCTAAACGGTCGTGCTTACTGTGATGGTGAAAAATGGCAAGATGCTTCTAGTTTAGAGTACAAGCAAGATATCAAGCACCTCACTCTAAATCAGGCTCTCGATACACTTACTGAACTCAACCCCGTCACTTTTCAGTATAAGGGAGAAAAAAATGAACAACACGTTGGTTTCATTGCAGAAGAAGTGCCTGAACTAGTGGCATCAAGCGATAGAAAAGGACTGAGTTCTATGGATATCGTTGGCATACTGACTAAAGTAGTACAGCATCAACAGACAGAGATAGAAAAGTTGAAGCTCTTAGCTAAACTAAGCCTTGAAGAAAAACTTGATGATCAGGAGAAATAATTATGTCTGTTGAAGCTAAAGATGGTCTTCGCTTTATCCTAACTCCAAGGAACAGCTTAGACGATCCGTTCGAGAGTCAAACTGAATGGCCACGACTTTCTTGTCCCCAAGCCAATCAACTCGCTCTCGAATTTGGAGATTTAAGAGTTGATCGTAATTTACAGATATCCGGGAATTTGGCAGTAGGGGGATTATCTATCAACGAATTTTCCAGGGATGGAAATCTGGCAGGTAACAGCAATTTAGCGATTCCCACTGAACAAGCAGTTAAAACCTACATCGATAATCAAATTACCCAGGTTAATCATACTAAAGCAGATATCCATGGTGCTCCAGAGCAAGATTTTGCCGCTAATCACTTATCGGTAGGTAGTAATCTACAGGTATCGGGTAATTTGGAAGTCAATTCTGGATTGCATACCATCGGTGCGGTGAGTGTAGATGGGAATTTAACTGTTAGTAATGGGATCACCACCAATGAACTCAGTGTGATAGATAGTGTGACCACACCGTTAACCATTAATAATACCCTAACTGTTAATAGTGCGATCGCGACCAATCAATTAAGTGTTACTGGGAGTGTAACAGGGTCATTAACTATTGATCATGATTTGACCATAAATCGCCATGTTGGCATCGGCACCACCAACCCAACACAGGCTCTAGACATGGGAGGAAGGAAGAAGAATATTAAATTTGACTATGCACATATTGGGGAAACAGGTAGCGGAGCAGCAACCATAATCGCCAATAAAGCTCGTGTGAGCGAAACTGAGGATAATCGTGTTGATTATTCTCACAGCAACCCAGATGGTGTTAGTGCCATCGAACTTCTATATACCTATGGAATTTCATTTTTCACCAAACCCACTGATAGTGGCAGTCCTACCGTAGAGGGAGAGCAATTTTTCTCCTATAGAGATAGAACCTATGAACGTATGCGAATCTCTTCCAATGGAAACGTCGGCATCAACACAACAAAACCTCAACATCTTTTACATCTAAACGGTCGTGCTTACTGTGATGGTGAAAAATGGCAAGATGCTTCTAGTTTAGAGTACAAGCAAGATATCAAGCACCTCACTCTAAATCAGGCTCTCGATACACTTACTGAACTCAACCCCGTCACTTTTCAGTATAAGGGAGAAAAAAATGAACAACACGTTGGTTTCATTGCAGAAGAAGTGCCTGAACTAGTGGCATCAAGCGATAGAAAAGGACTGAGTTCTATGGATATCGTTGGCATACTGACTAAAGTAGTACAGCATCAACAGACAGAGATAGAAAAGTTGAAGCTCTTAGCTAAACTAAGCCTTGAAGAAAAACTTGATGATCAGGAGAAATAATTATGTCTGTTGAAGCTAAAGATGGTCTTCGCTTTATCCGAACTCCAAGCAACAGCTTAGACGATTCGTTCGAGAATCAAACTGAATGGCCACGACTTTCTTGTCCCCAAGCCAATCAACTCGCTCTCGAATTTGGAGATTTAAGAGTTGATCGTAATTTACAGATATCCGGGGATTTGGCAGTAGGGGGATTATCCATCAACGAATTTTCCAGGGATGGAAATCTGGCAGGTAACAGCGATTTAGCGATTCCCACTGAACAAGCAGTTAAAACCTACATCGATAATCAAATTACCCAGGTTAATCATACTAAAGCAGCTCTCAATGGTGCTGTAGAGCAAGATTTTGCTGCTAATCACTTATCAGTAAGTAGTAATCTACAGGTATCGGGTAATTTGGAAGTCAATTCTGGATTGCATACCACCGGTGCAGTGAGCATAGATGGGAATTTAACTGTTAGCAATGGGATCACCACCAATGAACTCAGTGTGATAGATAGTGTGACCACGCCGTTAACCATTAATAATACCCTAACTGTTAATAGTGCGATCGCAGCTAGCTCATTGAGGGTAACTGAGACAGTTACAGCAGGGAAATTTCATGGAGATGGTTCAATGTTAACAGGGATTACGAAATGGTCTTTAGCATATGCTCATGATAAGACTGGACAGAAAATTGCTGGAGATATTAACAGTCTGATTGAGGCAATTGAGGGTGGACACTCCGTTAGAGTTTTAATGGAAGGAAACGATCTACAATATGTTACTGATGCTGAAAATTTGTGGATTAAAAATGGTATTGTATACGCTCAAAATACATCCCACGTCAGTGTGACTTTTCAAGGAGATGTTCTGAAGTTTAAGGATGATTCCTATTGGTGGATGGTGATTGTGAGTACCAAAGGCGATCGCGATATGATTCGTTGGAATGTTGGAGAGCATAAGTCTCGGGGACATACACAAAATAAAGTCGCCATTAAGTGGTTTATTGGGTAAATATATTTTGAGCAAAACTTAGCTATGATCAGGAGAAATAATTATGTCTGTTGAAGCTAAAGATGGTCTTCGCTTTATCCGAACTCCAAGCAACAGCTTAGACGATTCGTTCGAGAATCAAACTGAATGGCCACGACTTTCTTGTCCCCAAGCCAATCAACTCGCTCTCGAATTTGGAGATTTAAGAGTTGATGGTAAAATTGGCATCGGAACCACCACACCCACCGAAAAACTAGAAGTAGCAGGTAAAATCAAGGCAACCGACTTGGAGGTGAGTAGTGCAATTACCACCAACCAATTAAGCGTTGCTGATAGTTTTGCAGGGTCACTAACCGTGGAGAAGGATTTGACAGTTAACCGTGTGATCGCGACCAATCAACTCAGTGTGACAGGTAGTGTGACCACGCCGTTAACCATTGATAATACCCTAACTGTTAACGGTGCGATCGCGACCAATCAACTTAGTGTGACAGATAGTGCGACTACTGGTTCACTAACGGTAAATGATAGCGTTGGCATTGGCACGACTACTCCCACAACACAGCTGGATGTTAGAGGATATCTCACCCTAGAAGTAAATGATAATCCTATAATATATACAGGGACAGGAACATCAGACTTAAACAGGTATCTGGGTCTGATAAATTCTCGTCAGCATCAAAGTGCTTCAGGATTAAAAGCAGGAAGCATTTTAGTTGCCGACGATTATCTTTATGCCAATCCCAGCAGGAATAATTTGATTGTAAAAGGCAACGTCGGCATTGGCACAACTAATCCTCGCGAAAAACTAGAAGTATTGGGCAGAGCAAGGATCACTGAAGGTAATCAATCAACTTTTGGTGGGCACCTTTATCTTTCTAAGCAAGATGGTCAACCAGGTCGTGGTCAGTGGCATATTAATATTGCACCTAATAATGCCCTAAATTTTGTTGAATCTGGTATTGCTGATTATCGCTTAGTAATTAAACACGGTGGTAACGTTGGCATCGGGACAAATGACCCAACCATTAAACTGGACGTTAGAGGAGGATGGATTGGCAGTGGTGATAGTTCACAAACTGTGGGTGGCTGGAGATTGGGAAGATGGCCTGCATACAATGCTAATAAATGGTTGTATTTGAGCAGAGCTGACACGACCGCTTATCAGGATTTAGCAGTTGGTGCTCTGTGGGCTGGTGGTGCGCGACGATTTGGCAGTGCTTCTGACCTGGCTGAAATGACACCTGTGAAGTCGGAGGATGGTCTCGAAGCTGGCGATGTTGTTGTAATTGTTGAACCAGAAGATGATCGGGTGCTGCTGGGAAAAAGTAACAAGGCTTATGACTCTAAAGTTGCAGGTGTTGTTTCAGATGCAAAGAGCGCTGGTTTGATCATAGGAGGTTGTCATACGGAAGATATGACTCGCAATGATGTTAAGCCCATCGCGCTCGCAGGAAGGGTTTTAACAAAAGTTACCCTGGAAAATGGTTCGATCAAGGCTGGTGATTTTTTAACTACATCTTCCACGCTAGGTCACGCCATGAAGGCAGCTAAGCCGGGGTATGTCATAGGAAAAGCCCTTCAGTCCTTTAGTGGTGGCTCAGGTGGTGAAAGCACTGGAAAAATATGGATACTTGTGAACCTCAGCTGGTTTGGTGGTGAACCTTAGATCTGGGAATTCAATAGCGATCGCTTCTAACTTGAGTTAAAGAAAAAGATTGAAACTAAACATAAAAAAATAATTGCTTTCTAGGTGAACCATATGGGTAATCAACGGGCAAGCCAAACCAAAAACAATCAAACAACCCCAACGGGGAAAACCGTTCAAGCCAAGCCAACCCCCTTGGCTACCCATAGTCCGGTTCACCCCCTCCTGAAACTACAACGCACCATCGGTAACCAAGCCGTCAATCGTCTCATCCAGACAAAAATGCAAGTGGGGGAACCAGATGATGTGTACGAGAAGGAAGCAGACAGTGTTGCAGCCCAAGTAATGCGGATGTCAGCACCCTCAGTGCAAAATCAAACAGAGGAAGAGGAAATACAAACTAAACCGATCGGGCTACAGTTACAATCCGACGAAGAGGAAATACAAACTAAGCCGATCGGGCTACAGTTACAATCCGAGGAAGAGGACATTCAAACTAAGCCCATAGCCCTACAGTTACAATCCGAGGAAGAGGAAATACAAACCAAAGCAAATCCTGGTCAAACCCCAGCAGTATCCCCTAATTTAGAAACCAAAATCCAATCCCGACGGGGTACGGGTCAACCTCTGCCAGCATCTACCCGTGCTTTCATGGAACCCAGATTTGGGGCTAACTTTAGTGGCGTGCGGGTGCATACTGACTCTAGTGCTTCACAGATGAATAAGGAGTTGGGAGCCCAAGCCTTTACCCATGGTAGGGATATTTTCTATGGTGCGGGGAAGTCTCCTGGTAAGAATAGTTTGACGGCCCATGAGTTGACCCATACCATACAGCAGACCGGGGGAATTCAAGCGAAGGTAATTGATCAACAGGCCAAGAAGACAAATAAATTCGAAAATAAGACTGGGTTTGCTGTTCCGATCAAGGATAGTCCGGGGAATGGGGTCAATCAAGAATCTCAGACTATTGTCAAGGATACTGATATAAAACCAGAAGTCGAGGGGGAAAATACAGTTAACACAGAGGTAGTTGCACCTCAAGAGACTGCTGCTCCTAAGGCTGAAACAGCCCCAAAGCCGGAAACAAATGCCACATCGGTTAGTTCTGGAGAAACTCCAGGGAAAAACCAGGAGGCAATGGCTCCAGAAGCAGCTAATCAAGGGATTAAAGCTGAGGTAAATCAAGAAACCACCGCAACAGCTGCTGAAGCCACACCCCAAGAAACTACTGCTGCTTCCCCAGAGTCAGATCCAGATTTTAAAGCAGTGGTTGCTAAAGCTAAGGGAGTTGCCAATAAGCAAAAACAACACGCCCCAGCTAGTACAAAAGCTAAACAAGCCCAAGCTGCAGCGGTAAGTCCTGCCAAGGAAATAGAAAGCAAAGCCCAGGCCAATCAAGTGGGTGAGATGGCACAAGCTCCCACTCCTGGTTTTAATGCTGCTGCTTTCAAGGCTAAATTAATGGAGCGCATCAAGTCAGCAGCTCCGAAAACTCTTGAGGAGGCGGATGAGTTTAAGGATAGTAACAAACTGGCTTCTGTCAAGAGCCAGATGCAAAATACCGTTAAACAAGAGCAAACTGCATCTCAAGCACCCTTAGAACAGAAGGCGAAACAAGCACCGGATACCAGCAGTATTAAACCGAAATCAGTCACTCCCCTACCTGCCAATGAAGCGGGAGCAGTAACCAAAAATATTGGTGCTGACAAAGCTATTCCTAAAGCCAAGGGACAAGGTGAAGTGGAGGCACCGCTACAAGAAAGTAGCCAAAAACTTGACCAACAGATGGCTGACGCTGATGTTACCACGGAACAGTTAGCCAATTCCAATCAACCCCAATTCCAAACGGCTTTAGCAGCAAAACAAGAGGCTCAAACTAATGCCAGCCAAGCACCCCAAGCCTATCGTCAGTTTGAACAAGACCAGTTAACCCAAGCCCAAGGGGAAGCAGCAACCACAGCCGGGCAACAACTGCAAGGAATGCATGGCTCCCGCGCTCAGTTATTAGCTCAGGTTACCAATCAGCAAATTCAAGCTAAGGGTAAGGATGAGCAAGAACGAGCTAAGGTTGCTGGGGATATTCAAAAGATTTACAACCAAACTAAAACTAAGGTTGAGGACATTCTCAATGGCTTAGATGGTAAGGTTAATCAAGAATTTGACGCTGGTGCCAATCAAGCCACCAAAGCCTTCGAGAACTACGTTGATGAAAAAATGAGGGCTTACAAAGATGAGCGTTATAGTGGTATTACTGGTGCAGGACGCTGGCTTAGAGATAAATTCCTCGGTTTACCCTCAGAGGTGAATGTTTTTTATGAACAGGGACGACAACTTTACCTGGCAAAAATGGATGTTGTCCTCGATAAAATTGTCAATATTATTGCTACTGCCTTAACCGATGCTAAAGCAGAAATTGCTAAGGGTAGGCAGGAAATTAAAGACTATGTAGCTCAATTACCCGAAAACCTGAAAACTTTAGGTCAACAAGCCGCCACAGATATTCAAAGTCAATTCGACGAGTTAGAACAAAGCGTTGACAGCAAACAAGATCAGCTAATTAATACTCTGGCGCAGAACTATAACGAAAAGCTGCAAGCCGTTGATGCCCGCATCGATGAGATGAAGGCTGCTAACCAAGGGTTAGTTGATCAAGCAGCCAATGCCATAACTGGAGTCATCGATACCATTAAAAAACTCAAAGACATGTTGCTGAGTGTCTTGAGTAAAGCGTCTGATGTAATTGGCACCATTATTAAAGACCCCATCGGCTTCCTAGGCAATTTAATTAGTGGTATTAAACAAGGCTTTGAGAATTTTGTCGCTAACATTGGGCAACATCTACAAGCCGGTTTAATTGGCTGGTTAACTGGAGCCCTGGGACCTATGGGTATTCAAATACCTGATGACATCTTTAGCTTACCGGGAATATTCAGCTTAGTAACCCAAGTGTTGGGCTTGACATTTACTTACATTCGTGGTAAAGCAGTCAAACTATTTGGGGAACCAGTAGTAGCTGGGATGGAGAAAAGCGTGGAAATATTCCAGGTATTACGCGATCGCGGACCGATGGGACTGTGGGAACATGTTAAGGAACAGTTCAACGACCTGAAACAAACAGTCATCGAAGAAATCAAGAGCATGGTCGTTACCCAGGTGATCACCGCCGGGGTGAAGTGGGTTCTGAGCTTGTTAAATCCCGCATCAGCCTTTGTCAAAGCCGCCATGGCAATCTATGATATAATCATGTTCTTTGTCAATCGCGGTAGTCAGGTGCTGGAATTGGTAAATGCTGTGGTGGATGCCGTGAGTGCGATCGCATCTGGTGCAGTTGGTGGTGCAGCGAAGTTGGTAGAGAATGCTTTAGCGAAAGCTGTACCTGTGGTAATAGGGTTCTTGGCTTCCTTGTTGGGTATTGGTGGTTTGGCGAAGAAGGTTGAGAATATTATTGGTAAGATTCGCGAGCGGATTGATCAGGCGATTGATAAGGTGTTGTTGAAGGCGAGGGGGTTGTTTAATGGGAAGAAGGGTAAGGGGAGTAAGAATGAGCAAAGTAAAGAAAAAGTAGTTGAAGCCGGACTTAGAGACTTACATGTTGAAGAGAATAAATATTTAAAGAACAATAAAATAACTAAAGCTAATGCAATGAAAGCTGCCAAGATTACAAAGAATAAACATCCTATATTCAGCTCTATCACAGTTATTGATGGGGGAAAAGATTGGGATTATGATTATACAATTCGAAGAAGTAAAAGAGAAGATGGCAAAAAAAAAGCGGAAAGAGATAGAAAACATTCAAATCAGACTTGTGAAGATGAAGTCCTTGAGAGACTCCAAGAGGAAAAAGATGCAATTTGTGGTTCTATACCACTGCCTAAGTGTAAGCCAGCTTTGGATAAGCTAAAAGCAGGGAAAAAACTCAAAGGAAGATCAGTCAAAGGAATGACGAAAAACCATGTTATTAACAGAATTATAATTATACAAGAATGTATTGATAAAAGACAACAAATACAAGATGAATGCTTTGGTGGAAAACCGGATCAAAGACATGAAGATGCTATCAATCAAATGAAGAATGCACTGGAAAACTGCCAAGAGCTATTAGACAATTATGGAGATTATATATAGAGAATATTTTTAGCTCAAGCCTTGAACGTTACTATTAATCTCAAGTATTGAGTTTACAGTAGTTTATCATAATGTTATTTTGGTTAATTAAAATGAACAATCAAGATATTTTTGATATAATTCGAGACCATGATGATAGTAATCTTGCGAAAATGATTGAACAAGGCCTCGACGTTAATTTTTACATGCCTAATCCCCCTTTCTGGACTCCCTTACAAGAAGCGATAGATGAAGTGGATTATGGAGGAAAAATAGAAATTGTAAAACTTTTGATAAAAGCCGGAGCTGATGTCAATGCTTGGAATCTAGACCGGGATTCTCATCCATTACTCATGGCTATGTGGGGCGGCCACAAAGATATAGTAAGCTTACTATTGAAAGCGGGAGCTAATCCTAATGTCAAGGATAATGAAGGCAATTCTCCTCTGAGATGGAGTGTAGAGGAAGAAAATATAGAAATGGTTCAACTGCTCCTTAATCACGGAGCAAAAGACACAATCAATGAAGCTGGCGGATTTAGTGGAATGAATGCATTAGGGATCGCGGTAAGTAAGCTGAATATTCCGATAATTAAAACGCTTCTCGATCGAGATGCCGATCCCGAAGTAATTGATAACGATTACCGAAAACCAATAGAAAGGCTGCCGAAGAATGCAGACACTGAGATAAAAGAGAAAATCACAAGATTATTGGTGCGTTACGGCGCAAAAGAGCCAAATGTCTCTTACCTCAA
The DNA here is from genome assembly GCF_010672755.1 of Moorena sp. SIO1F2. Classification (NCBI taxonomy): domain Bacteria; kingdom Bacillati; phylum Cyanobacteriota; class Cyanophyceae; order Coleofasciculales; family Coleofasciculaceae; genus Moorena; species Moorena sp. SIO1F2. The sequence goes on along the minus strand of NZ_JAAHFV010000058.1, from coordinate 13,210 downwards.
GCAAACAATCCCATGACACACTCTAGACATACCTCATAGTATGGTGGTAGGCGTTCAGCTTAGTGCGATCGCGAAGCGTAGCCCTTTGGGCTAATCGCTGATCTTGCTTTGGTGCGCCCTTCGACAGCGTAACGCACCAAAGCAATCGAATCGATAACGGTACTAACGCCCGCAAAATAGCAAAATGTTCCTTATATTGACCAAACAAGTGCCTGAAGCACCCTACTCATCACTATGGTTTCCCTTTGCTAGCGTAAGCATCCCGCTCACTATTGAAGGATAAATGAAAATTACTCATATATAGCGCTACGCGCCAGGCAAGAGGCAAGAGGCAAAAGTTGACTACAACAGCTTTTGAGCATGTATCAATGTCCTAAATTTAATGGGTAGTGCTATACCAAAGGGAACAGGGAACAGGGAACAGGGAACAGGGAACAGGGAGTAGGGAGTAGGGAAAAGGGAACAAAAATTCTCACAATTCATTTAGGATTGGTATATATAATCCTGTTGAAGAGGTAATCATCCAATGGAAAAACTAGAAAAGTACCGATTATTCATCCGCCAGCTATTAACTAATCATGCCACCTTAGAAGCGAATAATCCAAATTCAGAGATTGAGTGTCAACTTATTTTTGACACAGAACATGACCATTATCAACTTCTAGATATCGGCTGGGATGGACTCAAACGAGTTTACAACTGTTTCATCCATTTAGATATCAAAGATGGTAAAGTTTGGATTCAGCGAAATATGACAGAAGCTGATTTGGCGCAATATTTGGTGGACATGGGTATACCAAAAGAGGACATTCTTCTCGGTTTACATCCCAGTTATAAACGTCCTTACACAGGCTACGGAGTGGCTTAGTAGTGGATTAATTGACAATAAAATATAACAAAACATCACTCATAATGATACCGACAAGCCAGAAAATCAATCTGACTACTTCCCACCCGATAAACCAGCCGATGTTCCAAATCAATGCGGCGTGACCAAATATCTGCATCCATATACTTTAATGGTTCTGGTTTACCAATGCCCTCAAATGGATTGATTGTCCATTACAGCAGTAACCAAATCCAAAATTTTCGACGCCACTTTAAAATCATGCTTGAACCACCAAGCCAAATCTTCCTTAAACCTAGAACTAAAACCAGGACTGCGATTAACCACAACTGGCTTTACTTGATCCAATTCAGCCTTTTTCTTCTTCTTCTTGCTCAATTCCCAACTCAGAGTAAAGTTCTTCAATGGTTTGAGGTTTTATTTTTCCAGTCTTAGACTCCTCAATTGCATCCAGCAGGCGAATTGCATTGCTAGGGGTTCTTAACAGATAAACCGTCTCTACTAAACTCCTCAAATCCGATTCTGTAATCAAAGCAACATTCTCACCATCACGACGATTGATGATATATACCTGATTATTTTGTGCAACTATATCCAACAACTTAAATAAGTTATTTTTAGCATCATTTTGAGATGTAATCTCGTAATCAAACATCAGTTTATGTACAGATTTACGTACATATATTATATCACTTATTCCAAATCAAGCAACGTAAGCATTCAGCCATCAGCCGTCAGCCGTCAGCCGTCAGCTTATTGTATTCAAAAGCTGATAGCTGATACGCGACACGCTGATAGCTGATACGCGACACGCTGATAGCTGATACGCGACACGCTGATAGCTGAAGACTTACCTAGCAACAGATGCTTTCCTTGAAACCAAAACCTGATCTGACTTTATGAATTGTAAATTGTTATGAGTAATCATACTGAAAATTTACCTTTAGACAAAGAGTTAACCTTAAGCGACTCCTGCAATCCCTTAACCATTTCCACAACTTCAGGTGCGACCCGTGGCGAATTTAATTCTTAATGGTAAGAGCGCACCTACCTATCCCTCAGCAAACAAAGTGCAACGCTAAGCAATTGCAAATTCAGTGCGATCGCCCCTAGGTTGGGTTGAGCGAATAAATATTTTTGAGAAAACCTATCGATTTGATAGCAGAGCGGAACCCAACATCATCTCTTATTTTACCTGAATTTGTTGGGTTTCGTTGCCTCAACCCAACCTACAATACTACAATACATTCCCAAAATGAAGAAACAACAAGGCAATGTTTCAACAAACCCTACTTACCAGTGCGATCGCATAATCTTGTAGGTTGGGTAAAGCTTTCGCGAAACCCAACAGGGAGAATTGGTGTTGGGTTTCACTTTTGGTGGCTTTCGATCAATTTTTCAGGTGTTTGATCAACGCTTTGCCACAATTATTGTGATAAATTAGGAGGTTGTACTCGATAAACTCGAATAAGTTTACCTGCGAGAGTTTCTAATCCATTTATCGCCTGATCAATATTCATTACCATTCTCTGGCGTTCGCCATCATCTACGCAAGCAATAATTCCGCAATGTTCCTGATTTAAACGATGTAAACGAAAGAAATCACGGCGATTTAAAGTTAATACTGCGCGATTTTGGTTCACAGCAAAAGCTAATACTGCTTCATCGGATAAACCCTGATTACCAGCTTCTTGGACTGTTAAAACATCATGTTCTAAAGAACGAAGTAATTCTACTACTTGTCTAGGAAACTGCTCATCAGCATATAAACGAACCATCATTAATCTGCCTCATTTTCTTGGATTGCAGTGGCAACTTCCTCAGGATTAACTTGGGCATAGATCCAAGCATTCGCTAAATCAATTGCTGTTAATGTAGGATAGTCATAGAGTAGTTGAGACTCGCTAATGCCTAGATTACGGGCATTTACCAATACCCAAACAGGAATACGAGTTCCAGCAATACAAGCATCACCACCACAAACGTTTCTGGTTTTGGTTATTCCACGCCAGTTTTGGTTCAAACTATGGGCTAAAAGGTGAATTGCTTCTGTTTTATCTGTGGGAGATAGAGCAAGTAATTGGGTTTCTAGTTGTTTGATAGTCATAGATATTACTTAGGGTTTGCTGAAAAAGTCTTTTGGTATGGGTAGGAGTCAGGAGTTAGGAGAAATGGGAATTATACAGGAGGTAGTCGGAATAATTGTCCCTTGATTTTTCATCCGCTTCGCTAACAGCAATCTCTAGTTGTCGGAAAATTTGTTGGTTTTTAACTTCTTGAGAATAGTCGCAACCTCGTAGAGCTTATTTTGCCGAGACAATAATGAAAACGCATCAGAAAAATCGTATACTTTATCCTTCAACTTGCAGAAGATAAAATCGCTGCCATTTGTTACCATTCCAAAGCTTGGTTTTCGTGGTGCAGCACTCATATAGGCTAAACACTGTGGTAAAGCAATATCCGCCGCAAACTTAGATCGTTTAGCTTCTACAGTCAGTATCCAAACAAGATCGCGAATCACCAATACATCTATCCGACCTCGATAAACTTCATTGTGTTCTTCCACCTCCAGACTGATAGGAACCTCAGATTGTACGAAAAACGGAGGCTCATGAAATTCTAACCGTTCCAGCAGTGGTGCAACAATAGATAAAAGCACCGTTCCTTCAGTTAAGAGACCAGCATTGTAGTAATTATGATATCGCTGCCGGAGACGGTCCAGAAAAGATTTATCATCATCTAATATCTCAATAGAGGATACCTGCCATTCTGAAAAAAACGATTCATCAGTGGCGCGACATAACCCCAAGCGCTCATGTAATGCTTGAAAGCTTGAAATCGTTTTCTCGATTGCCAGTAGTCTACTCATACAGAGCGATTGCTATGGAATTTATTCATTGTAGCTTTTTATGATGAGGCATTCCTATGGGAATTTCTTCCGGAGGAACTCCCATACGCCAGGTTTCAACAACTGCCCTCACAGGAGTTCGAGTCCCCTTAATGATCGGTTCATTATTGAGAATCTGGTCATCTCGAACAAAGTACAGGTAATCAGTAACCTGAACCATAAACACAAAAGAAACCGTACTATTTTCCTTAAGCCTAGCCCTTCCAAAGCAAACACTATCCAACCCCATACCCAGTATGTTCACGAATCTCGGGGGGATGAAAAGCAAGAACAATCCTATCGTTCGGTACTCCTGAAGTAACTAATTCATCCGTGATACCATCTTCAATACCGTCGTAGTGAATCCAGATTTTACCATCGCGGATTTGAGCATGAACAATCGTACCATAGTAAGCATTCAGCGGTCAGCGGTCAGCGGTCAGCCGTCTGCTTTGTGGCACAGGCTTTGGCCTTGGCCAAAAGGCCACGCGGGGCGCGTTTGGCCACGCTGTGCGAACGACGCTGGGACTTTTGTGACTATTAAACAAATGGTTACCTGTTTTATTCAAAAGCTGAGAGCTAATAGCTGATAGCTATCAGCTAATCACTGAGAGCTGATAGCTGATAGCTGATAGCTGATAGCTTACGTACCATATACACGGCGATGATTTTCCCAGTCTTCATGGAGCAGCAGAAAATAATTGCGATCGCTCTTAGCGGAAGCTGAGGCCTTTGGCCACGCTTCGCGAACGCTTCATCGCGTAGCGTGACCTACGGTCAATCGCTAACCTGACCCAGAATAACTCAAAACTCTAAAGGAAGTCCATTATTGTATAATGGTTTTGTATCAAGATTTGCATAGATTTCCCGTCATAGCCAGCGAATGAGAGACGTATTTCATAATGCTGTAAGGCACGGACTAGAAAAAGAGGGCTGGACAATTACCGATGATCCTCTCAGGATTCGGTCTGGCCGAGTTGATATGCAAATAGATTTGGGAGCTGAGAGGTTACTTGCAGCAACAAAAGGAAATGAAAAAATTGCTGTTGAGATAAAAAGCTTCACCAATCCATCTAATATTTCTGAGTTCCACACTGCTCTGGGGCAATTTTTAAATTACCAAGTTGCTTTAGAACAAGAGAAACCTGAGTTCAAACTGTTTTTGGCAATACCTGTTGGGGCATTAAGGACTTTCTTTAGTCTACCATTTGTGCAAACAGTAGTTAAGCGTTTTCAGCTCAGTCTCTTGGTTTATGATCCATCTGAAGAGGTGATTTTAGAATGGAAAAAATAATCCAGTATCGCCAATACATTAAACAACTTCTGAGTGATTATGCCAGTAAAAGTCCATCTGATGAAGATGTTGAAGCTGCCTTAATTTTTGACTCAGACCACGACCATTACCAAGTTGTCTATACCGGTTGGAAGAATCGCCAACCAATGTATGGTTGTGTTCTACATATGAGTATCAAGAATAGGAAAATTTGGATACATCATGATGGAACTGAAATTGGTTTTGCCAACGAACTTGTCAAATTGGGAGTACCAAAGACTGATATTGTACTAGCATTTCAAGAACCTGCTGTACGTCAATATACTGACTTTGCAGTGAATTAGATTCAGATAACGATGCTAAACCCTATGCAACCCCATACCCAGTATGTTCACGAATCTCGGGGGGATGAAAAGCAAGAACAATCCTATCCTTCGGTACTCCTGAAGCAACCAATTCATCCGTGATACCATCTTCAATACCGTCGTAGTGAATCCAAATTTTACCATCGCGGATTGAACCATGAACAATGGTACCATATACACGGCGATGATTTTCCCAGCCTTCATCGAGCAGCATAAAATGATTGCGTTCGCCACTGATAATTACAGAGGTTGTCACATCACCATAGCGGTAAGGAAGATTGGCGTAATACTTTAAAATATTTTCTAGCGATGCAGCGCGGTCTTGGGGGTTTCCCCCATGAGCGACTGCATCAAGACAGGGTTTCACGCCATTGCTCTAAACGTTGATTGGTGGTTTCCATTCGATAATTTCCTCAATATTTACATCGAAAACAAGTAGGCGAAAACCAGGACTGGGATTAACAACAACTGGCTTTACTTTAATTTATCAAAAAAATGAATGATTATACTGAAAACTTCCCTTTAGACAAAGAGTTAACCTTAAGCGACTCCTCCAATCCCTTAACCATTCCCACAACTTCCCTATCCCTCACCAAACAAAACGACCAAATCATCGAATGTCGTCTTACCTTCCACGTAACCCCCGAACTTTACCACCGCATCGACACCGAAAAACTATTCAACCTCAAACCAGAAGTACGGGCACCCATGAGTGGTGGTAACTTTCTCCCCAGTGGTGACATCCAAATTGAAACCACTCTCCAACCGGATTTACTGCCACAGCTATTAGAAAACGCTTCCACCGCAGAAGAAGCTGCTAACTATCTGCTTCACCTTTGTCAACAACCCGAAAACCCCTTAACAAACAAACTACTCAACACCGAAAGCTGGCTATGCTTATCCGTAAAACAGCAACAACCCAACGGTGAAGTCGGTTATAACACCTTCTGGAACTACCTTAATCCTTCCACCATTAACCACCCAGAAGCTACCAGCGAAGAACTTTCCGCAGGAATTGTTAACTTTTTCCAAGAATGGACCCAAGCCAATTTAGCTGAAGCTACCCAAAACGCTACCTCTGAATTTCTTGAGGGAATAACCAGCATTTTCAACGAATTAGTTGATGAAAAATTCTCCGACACAGAAGAATATACCACCACAAACCAATCAATCTTTACCGCAATAGTTAACTTTTTTGAATCAGACGAATGGCAATTTGTCAATATACCAGAAACATCAGCCTTGCGTCTTTTATTCCGAGGGGAAAATGGACAATGGACTTGCTACGCCAAAGTCATAGAAGAACAAAGACAATTTGTATTTTATTCAGTTTGCCCCGTTAAGGCTCCAGAAAACAAGCGCCTACCCATTACAGAATTTATCACTCGCGCCAACTATGGCATGATTATGGGTAACTTTGAATTCGATTTAGACGATGGAGAAATCCGCTACAAAACCAGCATTGATGTACAAGACGAGAATCTTATTTTTGCTTTAATTAAACCAATAGTTTATGCTAACGTGATGACAATGGATGAATATTTACCGGGAATTATGGCAGTTATTGAATCAGAGGTGGAGGTGAAAGAAGCGATTTTGCGGATTGAGGGTTAAGACATATAGCAATTCTACGACTTGTGAGGTACAAATTTATGGGTTTTAGGGAGCAGGGAGCAGGGAGCAGGGAGCAGGGAAATTTTTAAAGCTGCTCCAGCAGCTAATTCATTCGCCACAGCTTGAGGGACAATAACGGAGCCATAAAGTTGTGGGAGTAAATCTAGTAAATTTGTTTGATAGAGATATTAGATTGGTTAGGTATAGTAATCCTAAATCAATTGAGAGAATGTTTGTTACCTGTTCCCTACTCCCTGCTCCCTGCTCCCTGCTCCCTGTTCCCTGTTCCCTGTTCCCTTTGCTATATCAGCAATCACATTAGGCATTCGCTAAATCCTCTGTTAATTCTGCTTCTGTTAATCTGAAAGTGTTGATACCATAGTCACTCAACTTAGATAAAAAAACTACTCGCTCAATACCAGCTAGTTGAGCAGCAGCACCAGAGTAAAGTTTACCTAATTCATAAAGTTTAATCGCAGCACTTAAACATAATTATTCTCCTAGTGTGGTGTTAGGTTTAAAGCCTGTGCGGTTTCTTCTGGAACAGATAGGGTAACTTGATACATAATCAACGGGAAAGCTACTTTGCTATAAATATAGCATTTATCAAATAGGTGAGGTACAGTGCGTACGCGAAGCGCTAGCTCTTTGGGCTAATCGCCGATATTGTAAAGTGCTTCGCGGTGAAATGTATTGAAAATCTAAAGTACTATTAACTTTAATAAGCATAACTTCGAGGTGCGCAATGGATCTACACAAATCTAAAACTATACTCTTGAGTAGCATACTCTTGGCATACTTGAGTCTCAATGCTTGTAACGAACAAGGGACACCGCCATCGGATACATCCACTTCCTCTCCATCTCCTATAACAGAAGTAGAAACATCCCCAACTCCTACCCAAACTCAAAATACCCCTAAGCAAAGAAACGTTAAGGTTTTTTTACCCAAGCAACCTCAAAGTAATGAGGATTTTAGGTATGTGGAACCTGTAGTCAGAAGCACCAATAGTCGTGCAGTGGCTACTTTTGCCATTGAACAGTTGATTATTGGTCCGACCACAGCAGAAACTAAAATTGGTTTCACCGAAGCACTAAAACTTAAAGGTAGCTCCAACTGTGGTAAAGATTTTACTCTCTCTATTGCAGCAGAAACCGCCACCCTCAAGTTTTGCCGTGCCATTCCTTCCCCTGGAGTAGGCTATGATGCTAGAGCTACCAGTGCTATTCAATCTACCCTCAAACAGTTCTCAACTATCAAATCGGTAGTTATCCTCAACAAAGACGGCAATTGTTTTGGGGACTTAAGTGGTGAAAACCTCTGTTTGAAGACTGGGAGCAAGAAACAACCGCTTTCTACTAAATCTAAAATAGCAATTAATGGCATTGGCCCCATCACCGTGGGCATGACGGTGAAAGAAGCCTCCCAAGCTGGGCAAGTTAAACTAGTGCAAGAAGTTAGTGGTGGAGAAGAGCATGGTTGCTTAATCTACAAGCCAGAAGGAATAGAAAATCTCTGGTTTATGGTGACAGAAGGAAAAATTACCAGGGTAGACACACGTTCTCCACAGATTAGCACAATTAGCGGGATAAAAGTGGGGGATAAGTTAGATAAAATTATGTCTTTGTATCGTAACAAAATAGAACTTGAACCCCATCAATATGTACCGGGTGGTAAATATGCAACCTTCGTACCAACAGATACTTCAGATAAAAATTATCGAGTGATTTTTGAAACCAATCCAGAGGGTAAGGTAACTAGTTTACGCGCTGGGAAACTACCGGAAGTGGCATATGTAGAAGGATGTGTTTAACTCAAGTTGGAAAGAAGTACTGCGCTCTAATGAAGGTGAGCTTCCCTTGGGAGAGCCAACCCAGAATCTAGAAAATCGGCTCTTCGGTACCGGTTATATCATGTCCGGTTGAATACTTACACAGATAGATTCTGATCAAACCAAAAAATCCTCGGATCTCTTTCCTTCTGTTCCCTGTTCCCAGATCCGCTGTTCGCTGTTACCTTCTCCTTATTTTCGATTCCCTATTACCTGGTAAACACGTCAGGAATTTTTATTTAATTCGAGATAATAACTTGACAAAAATATCCGTTGCGAAGTAATATCATTTTGGTTTCATCAGAAACAAACATTAGAGATAAGTTAGGTGAGGAAAATCTTAAAAGTTATCAAAAACGGCATGAACTTCAAATTCGCCCAAGCGTTGAAAGTGCTGTGCGCTTTGTTGGTAGCGGCACAACTGTTTTTAACTAGCGCCCCCCCTGCGATCGCACAACCCATTGGCCCTTGTGTACTAGATCCGGCTGATATTGGTGTGCCCTGTACTCGTGATATCAATCCCTGTGGCAATCCTAGCATTTGCCTCTGCCCGGATGGATATTCCTATGATCAATCTGTCGGCAAGTGCATGATCAAAGACATTTCTATGGCAGGCGGTCCTGGAAAACCTGTTGATAGCAAGTGTGCAATCCCACCGCAGGGTATTTGCACCCGAGACATCAATGCGTGTGGCTATCCGAGCATTTGCCAATGTCCTGGAGGAACCGAATACAGTGCGTTGACTGGTTCTTGTGAAGTACAGGTCGGATACTAGAACCTCACTCTGTTAGTAATTCTATCCAATCCCAGGTGATCACAAGTTAGATTCAGATCATAATTAACAGTTGAGGGTTCACTTTCAGCAGTGAACCCTCAACTGAACAGACTTAGCCAGTTTTGTCAACATTAATTAAGTCAGTAATTGTTAATTAAAATAAAAATCCTATTACCCTTGATTTTTAATTAACATTACCTCTATAATTTTTACGCCAGTTTCCTCTGATATCTCTAAAGCCTGAGAAAGCTCGTTCAAAAAGTCTTCTTCCTCATCGGTAATTTCTCCATCTGCTAAGATAATATCAGTGGCGATCGCAAAGGCTGTTCCTTGTAGCTCATAGGGGAGTGATTTCAGGGCTGCACTAAGAAGAGGATAAGAACCTTGTCGCTGCAGGAGCATCAAAATTCGTTCAAACATTCTTGCCATTACATCAGCTGAGTAGCTCCTAAACAGCTGCATTCGAGATAAGGCAGTAATAATGGCTTGTACTTCAGAATTAGTCGCGTATCCGTCAGCAGCAACAGCGATTAATGCGATCGCAGCAAATGCTTCAGCTGGTCCGAGTGTTGTCTGGCTGTGTTGACGACTAATTGAAATTTTATCAAACAGACCCATTTTTGTTGTCTCTTGGAAAAGTACCTTAGTTAATACCAAGATGACATTGGTGACCGCAAATGGAATTAGTGGAAATACTGAACTTGTGACTAGACTTTGCGAAAGTTTCCTATTCCACCTCAAGCAGGGCTATAGTTAATCTGGTTAATCTGACCAATAAACTAGAGTCAATCTCCATCAAGGATAATCACCCCTGTGGCACCAGTAACCCCCGACGTAAACCAGCGAGTTCAGGAACTGCGGCGACTGTTGCAAAACGCTAGTTATGCCTACTATGTCCTCGACAATCCCATCATGGCAGATGCCATCTACGATCAACTCTACCGGGAACTGCAAGAGCTGGAAACAGAGTATCCTCAGTTAATAACTTCTGATAGTCCAACCCAGCGGGTAGGAGAAAAACCAGCTACTGGTTTTGTTTCCGTGCGCCACAATATCCCTCTCTATAGTCTGGATAATGCCTTTAACCTTGAGGAATTTAAGCAATGGCAAGAACGATGGCAGCGTCATATTTATAGTGACATTTCCCAAAACTCAGGTCTCAATACTGAATACGTTTGTGAACTCAAAATTGACGGTTCAGCATTAGCACTGACCTATGAAAATGGGATTTTGCTCAGGGGAGTGACCAGGGGTGATGGGTCCACAGGAGAAGATATTACTCAGAATGTCCGTACTATTCGCTCCATTCCTTTGGGACTCAATCTAGAGGAAGTTAATCGAGACCAACATCTAGACCAACCCCCAGCTTTAGTAGAAGTGCGTGGTGAGGCATTCTTACCTCTGGATGTATTTGAGAGGATTAATCAGGAACGAGCACAAGCAGGTGAGCCATTATTTGCTAATCCTCGTAATGCCGCTGCTGGTACATTGCGACAATTAGAGCCCCGAATTGTTGCTCAACGAAAATTGGCTTTCTTTGCTTATACCTTACATATTCCGAATCAGGATAGTAGTGAGGAGTACACCATCCCAATGCCCAATTCCCAATGGGATGCTCTAGAGTTGCTGCAAAAGCTTGGTTTTCCGGTGAATCCCCATCGCAAATGTTGTACTTCCTTACAGGATGTTCAGGATTATTACAATGACTGGGATGCGAAACGGAAAGATTTACCCTACCTGACCGATGGGGTAGTGGTGAAAATTAATGCTTTCCCGATACAAAAACAATTGGGGTTTACCCAGAAGTTTCCTCGTTGGGCGATTGCTCTGAAATATCCGGCTGAAGAAGCTCCCAGTCGTGTGGAAGCAATTACAGTTAATGTGGGACGCACCGGAGCAGTGACACCCTTGGCTATTTTACAACCAGTGCAATTGGCAGGCACAACAGTACAACGGGCTGCCCTACACAATGGTGATTATGTTGCCCAATTAGATTTGCGAGTTGGGGATACGGTGATTGTACGGAAAGCGGGGGAGATTATCCCGGAGGTGGTACGTGTCTTACCAGAGTTACGTCCTGATCATGCTAAACCCTTCGAGATGCCTACCCATTGCCCTGTTTGTAATCAACCCTTGGTGCGCCCTAAAGGTGAAGCAGTAACTCGCTGTATTAATTCATCTTGTCCTGCTATTGTTAAGGGCACTCTCACCCACTGGGCAAGTCGTAATGCTCTTGATATTAATGGTTTGGGGGAAAAGATTGTAGAACAATTGGTAGACCAAGGCTTAGTGACATCGGTTGCTGACCTTTATGATTTAACCCTAGAGCAGTTGGTGTCATTGGAGCGTATGGGGAATAAGTTAGCCCAGAAGTTGCTAAATGCGATCGCAAAATCCAAAACCCAACCTTGGTCACGAGTCCTTTATGGGTTAGGGATTCGTCATGTGGGTAGTGTCAATGCTCAAACCCTTGCCCAGACTTTTCCTAGCATTGAGCAGTTGGCTCAAGCAACCGTCACTGATATTGAGGGAATCTACGGCATTGGACCAGAAATTGCTCAGTCTGTCTGGGGTTGGTTTCAGATTTCCAGTAACCAAACCTTGATTGCTCGATTGCGAGAAGCGGGTTTACAGTTAGAAGCCTCATCTAAAACTATAACGCTAGATAAAAACCAACCCTTAACTGGAAAAACCTTTGTGATTACTGGCACCTTGCCTACCCTGAAGCGTAGTGAAGCGAAAGACTTGATTCAAAACGCTGGTGGTAAGGTTACTAGTTCCGTTAGTGCCAAAACTGATTATTTGGTGGTTGGGAAAGATGCTGGTTCTAAGTTAGAAAAGGCTAAAGCATTAAGAATTACCCAATTAACTGAATCCCAGTTGTTGGACTTACTGTAAGTTGTTAACGTATCTCACACCAATCTACTTTACCGATTCCCGATTCCCGATTCCCGATTCCCGATTCCCGATTCCCGATTCCCGATTCCCTTACTGTGGTTGGTTAAACCGGTCAGGTGATGGCAAGTAAGTCAACCAAAAAACCCCGCGTCTCATGACCGGGGAGTGTTGACAGTGGATTGAAGGTTTAGCGGTACCGACGCTTGCGTCTGCGAGCGATCGCTTTGCGCTTTTTCTTTTCAATGGGAGTCTCAAAATGACGTAGACGCTTCATATCAGCAAAAATTCCAGCTTTAGATACTTGTCGCTTAAATCTACGCAGGGCTGACTCAATGCCTTCATTTTCACCGACAACCACTTGGGTCATACTAAATTAATCCTCCTAAATTTGAACAAAAAATTCTACCTATAGTATCATACAATTATACTATCTAGCAAGATTGGTGATAACAAGACGTCATAAGATATTACCAAAAATTTTGGGTAATCGCGCCCTGTCCTTATAGGACGGCTTTTATTTAAACTTTATCTTGACAGTTTGTGATAGGTGTGCTAAAAGAAAAATATAAAAGACTAGATAGATACTATCTAACCCTGACTGCCGGACACAAGTGCCTCAAAGCCTGATTATGCCTGGGTGATGGGATGCAGGTTTTGAGGGGAAGGTCTCAGACAACTGGTAGAAAAGAGCGATTGACCTTTGCTCACGCTACGGGAAGG
>NZ_JAAHFV010000579.1:0-2454 GCF_010672755.1 Moorena sp. SIO1F2 | reverse complement strand
ATCAGGATTTATGGATTATATCACAGGAATTGCTAACAATGATTAAACAAATTTGTTGGCATCAGCATACTCATCAATGTTGGTGTATAATAATGTAACTTCTTGACCTTTATTAATAGTTTGATCTGCGATCAAATGTGACCATAAACCAATTTCATTTTCGATCCAGTCCACACGAGCATTCGGGTTTTCTGCGTGATTACAAAGAGAAGCTAAACCAAAAACAATATATCCATTCAAATTTTTACTTTTGCCATATTCTAACGGCTTGACGAAGTAATACTTGAATATTTCCGTTTCATTTATGTTTGGTATTTTTTCTAGAGAAAAAATACCAACAGGAGCAACTTCAATTAATGTTCCTTGGGGAATATCCTGTGTCGCAATAATGCCCCTACCTTTATTAGGAATTTTGTTGACTTCAATCAATGTAAAATTTTTAACCATCAATTTATGATATTTTTTTTTACCCCATTATTGAATACTCTAGCGAAAGTATAAACATCCCCGTACAACTCAACCAGTTAGACCTGACAGGGACGATTGTTACTATGTAACCGTTCACTCTCCCTGCAAATAAGCCATCGCTAAAACTACCGAATCAAGATGATGAAGTAGTTTATATTCATTTGTGCGGTTGTCATCTTTTCTGAATAGAGCCATGATTTATCACATCTCAAGTCCTGACTTTTAGCATACAACAATCTGGCCTCTAAGAATGAATTTTGCTCGGGAGCATGTCACTTATGCAGAACATTTGTACTAAATCTCTAGCCCCCTCATGGGTTTAAGGTTGCTCTGATGGTACATAGTTCATTTGTTCTGCAACGCAAGACCTGCTCCCTTTTGCTCCCTCTACAGTTTGAATGTATGAGTGAACATGGAGCTGGTACACTTCAGAATTGGAGATAGTGGCCGTTACTTTTCATCTAGGCGGTTCATCAACAGATTTAGTTGTTCGTGTTGCTTGTGGATGGTTTTGTTACCCTCCTGACCCTCCCAACACTTGCACGCTATGAATCTTTTGGCTCCTCATGTGATTACTCCGGCTCTGATATTTGAATCCTTTGCATAATTTTATGACCATAAAATGTTTTTTTTTACAAGCCGTAAGTAATATATTAATGGGAAAATCCAAATTTGGTAAATCCATCGCTAACACTAACGATAATACTAAGGGTGGAAAACCATAATTAAAAGTGTTATTTACAAAAATGGTATGCTTCTTAATTATTGATGATTAACGCTTGATAATTGCTAAATTTTATCATTGCTTGATTCGAGTAAAGGAGATTGATTTAGTGGCAAATCAACTGAAACGCATTGCCATGTGGGCTAGTCCACGATGTCTTTCGACAGTTCTACTACGTTCTTGGGGAAATCGCCCGGATACCTTTGTGCAAGACGAGCCGTTTTATCCACATTATCTTTCAGTCACTGGTCGCAAAGACCCGGGAATGGACGAAGTGCTCAACCGTTATGAAACAGACTGGGTCAAGATTGTAGAGCAAGTGACGACCGGGTCAATACCAAACGACAAATCGATCTATTACCAAAAGTTTATGATCTATCGACTCCTACCCCATATCGACATTAGTTGGGTTCCCCAATTGACCAACTGCTTTCTGATTCGTGAACCTCGGGAGATGCTCCTATCTTATCTTCGGCTATGGCCTAATCCGACATTGGACACCATAGGGATGCCACGACTTAAGCAATTGTTTGAAATAGTCCGTGACTATTCAGGTGTCATTCCGCCGGTAATCGATGCCCGTGACCTACAGGAAAACCCACGCCATACTTTGTCCTTGCTCTGCGAAGCGGTAGAGGTTGAATTTACAGATGCGATGTTAAATTGGTCTAAAGGCAACCCAACCACTGATATTTGGTGTCAATATCAGTGGTATGACACGGTGAGAAACTCAACCGGGTTTCACCCCTACAAACCCAAAAGCGATGCCATCCCGGAGCGCTTTGAGGATCTTCTTTCCCAGTGCAATCAAATCTACAGGGAATTATACAAATATCGCCTTGTGTGACAACGAAGGGGTGACCAGCAAGCTCAGGGCAAACGCATCTTGTTGGGTAACCGGGGATAGTTATCAATAAACCCTGGCTTATGGTGCTTGTTGAGAAGATACTTTCCACATATAGTGTTTTTTTAATTTATAAAATACTATAATATAGCACTAAAAAAATTATTAGATGCGTTTGCCCTAGGGCTGTATACCTAAGGGTTTTCGGAACTTCAACCAATGGTATAACTTCAGGGTAAGACGAGTTGCTCAGACATCAGACAACTAGTATTTAGCTGGGACAAGACTTTGAGCTGTTGAAAAAAAAATAACCCCTGAGTCTGTTGCTGTGATCTCACAGCTCGACCAACTAAGGGGTGTCCATGGCTGAATTGCGTAAGCTATTTACTACTATCCACAGCGGCTGTATGCGATCGCG
>NZ_JAAHFV010000578.1:0-2455 GCF_010672755.1 Moorena sp. SIO1F2 | reverse complement strand
ATGAACCAGTGAGTAATGGATGATCTTTTGGCAAACTATCAATCTTACCATAACTCCCTGGTTCATTCCCTAAGGGAATTGCATCACGAATTGTTAGATTTGGATTATTTTCTATGAGCCATCTTGGACAAGTTTTCTGGATTATATTGATGTAGTTAATTATCCGATCACGAAACTCTTCTGTAGCAATAAGCCACTGCTGATTCTCTGGATCAACAGTATAGTATTTGGCAAGTTCAAGGATTGCTGCTTCAGCACCTTCATTAGGATTTATGGATAAAGGAAACTGGCGAATAAACTGGAAAATATACTTAAATTCATCCCGAATCCGAACATTATGGTAAGATGGATCAAGAATATGTATCCAAGCATTTCGAGTATCTTTAAACTTTTTCCAACTAAGTCCGATATTTGCAGCTTTTTTCCACCAGTCCAAATATTCGTAAACAGGCCATTTTACCTCCTTAGTGAGAATATATCTTTCGTGAATAATAGTTTGATACTTTATAAGTTCCTGACAATATTTTCTATAAAATGTTGGCTGTTCACGAATTATTTTTAATTGATTATATAGTTGTTCAAAATCTAGATTATTTACCAACTTGTTTTCTAAATCTAATAAATTATTTATAATTACTTGATTGCTACAAGGATTATAGTTATAATTATTTTGTTGAAAATTTTTAACATATTTAATAATTTTATTAGGGAGTATTCTAATGTATTCATTAATTCTAATGTATTTATTAATTATTTGGAAAAACTCAACTCTATCATTGTAATTTAGTAATGAAATTTCAGAAATGACATTAGCAATAATCCTTAACTCATTCCAAAGCTTTCGACAGTGATATTCCCATTCATTAATTTTATGCAGAGGAATTTGCGATTTTTTATGTAACCGGTTAATTTCTCTTTCAACTTCTGACCAATAATCAAAAATTACCTGATTCTTCTCATAAAAACTGTCAACCCATTCTCTAACATGGTCGTAAATCTCCCTAGGAGTCATTCCCCTGATTGGCATCACATCAACTGATAGAGAACCAATATCATTAAATGCCACAATACAGGGAACATGACGACCTATGCCTAGTTGTTGGGCAAAACGAAATGCTTCTTTAACTCCTGGCACAGTAGAAAGTTTTTGAATCCTCCAATTTAAATTTCTGAGTGTTCGCTCAGGGGAATGAACAGGATCAAATCCTCTTGGTCGCAATTCATCCCAAGGTTCCATGTCAAGATATTCATCTTGCCAATAAGGATAGCGACGTCTCACCGAAGTAAGCATTCTTCTAAGAATGATTTGAAGCCGACTTTCGCGTCTTCTCATGACCGTTCGTTCTAATTTTCGCTCATCAAGGTTAGAAAAAAAGATAAAACGAATGCGGTCTGCTGTTCGATGGCATAAGTCAACAAAATAACGTTGCAGGAATTCTATGCACACTGGCGAACCATCATTGACAAAAACGAGGCTGAAGCCAAACCTATCTGTAAGACTCCGATGTGGCTCATCTAGCCTCAAAGCATAACGATATACTTCCTGTGCACTCTTAGCCCGAAAACCCATATCTATGAATTAACTTTGCATAATTTTATAATTATAGCAGAGACTCCCCAGGCATTGGTTAGTTCAGTTGTACCGATTGGCAGAAAATCCAAATACTGCGATCGCTTCTTCATCCCCC
This sequence comes from Moorena sp. SIO1F2, assembly GCF_010672755.1. Taxonomy (NCBI): domain Bacteria; kingdom Bacillati; phylum Cyanobacteriota; class Cyanophyceae; order Coleofasciculales; family Coleofasciculaceae; genus Moorena; species Moorena sp. SIO1F2. The sequence goes on along the minus strand of NZ_JAAHFV010000578.1, from coordinate 767 downwards.
CTTCAGCCCTCTATCAAGGTTAACTCAGTAGGATTGTAATGACTATAAATAAGTAAGCTCTCAAAAAGCGATCGCATTTTTTCTATACCACCTCTAACTAGATCACGATATCACCAAAACCCCAAAAAACTCCTCAGATATCTTGACCCTATTCCCTTTTACCTCCTTCCTACAATTTGTTACAAAAATTTTCAAAATATGCTACACTAAAAGATTATTTGTGCTATTATAAAAGAGTGGTTGGTAAAACATCCGCGTCAATAGCTAGCCCGGAAAACATCCAAATCTGCGGGCTAGCTTTGACTCCCCTATGACAGGAGATACTTTTATTATGACTTATTCTGAACGCCTTTATCCATGGGTGATCATGCGGCTATTACCCGAAATGCAGCGAGTAGTTGTTGGTCGGTTCCGCAATCGCTCTGATGCCGAGGGCCATTTAACAGCCCTGAAACTGCTGATGCCGGATGCTAAATTTGTGATTGTTTTTGATGTCGGTAATCCGATGGATGAGGAATCGTTGGAGGAGGAATCCTAGGGTTTTACTTTGGTAAGGGATAGCATAGGGAATAGGGAACAGGGAATAGGGAATAGGGAATAAAATCTGTGTACCTCATAAGTAGGGAAAACACTATATTAATCAACTTAACTAGTTGAAAAATCTTGCCTTTTGCCCTTTGGTTTTTACCTATATAGCGGTTTTTAGCCTAATGAGGTACACAGGATTTTTTCCCTACTCCCTACTCCCTACTCCCTACTCCCTACTC
>NZ_JAAHFV010000577.1:0-2471 GCF_010672755.1 Moorena sp. SIO1F2 | reverse complement strand
TGAATTGGCTAATCAGAAGGATATGGGGATATTCATCATATCTCCTGCTGATAAAGGAGGCAAACTCTACACCCCACCACCAAAGTTAGAGAAACTGTGCCATCCCTTCTCGCCACTGGAACTGAACTATCGGTTTTTATTAAGCGATCGCCGCATTACCACCCTTAGTATTGGACCGGCTAACCCAGATGAGCTGACCCTGCCTTTGAGTGTGGCTAACCGAGATGAGTCTTTGAGCCCAATGGAAGTGGCAGCATTCTCTCGTTTGGAAACCCAATTGAACAATGCTCTAGGAACTGACCGCTGTAGTCAATGCTATGCTTGTCTACCTTGCCCAGAAACCATTAACATTCCAGAAGTCTTGCGGCTGCGCAATCTTGCTTTGGCTTACGACATGACCGAGTTTGGTCAATATCGCTATCAAATGTTTGAAAATGCTGGTCATTGGTTTAGGGGGATGAAGGGAAACCGTTGTAGCCAGTGTGGTGAGTGTCTTCCCCGTTGCCCGGAACAACTGGATATTCCTTCCTTACTCTCTGATACCCACCAGCGTCTTAATGGTTCTCCTAGGCGTCGTCTGTGGGGATAAGGTTAGTTGGTTGTTCGCCCAAGGCAATTCGGTGTAGGGTAGGTTGTCTGTCAGAATGCAGAATGCAGAATGTAGAATGTAGAATTCTACATTCTACATTCTGCATTCTACATTCTTAATTCAAAAATGTTTAAGGTCGATAGATGGATAAAAGAAACAACGTTACTAAAATAAATCCGTTTTACCTTGTGCCTTGTGTGTTGTGCCTTGTGTTTCTAGAGAGCTGTTTTCTGGTTGGTTGGAAGCCTAAACCAGTTTTAGCTCAAAAGACTGTAGGAGTGCAGCCGGACACAGAAGCTGTGAATTTAAATGTCCTGCAGCCAGAGAATCTTCCTACTGATGGCTCTGTGATTACTGCTGATACTATCTCTCAAACTAAGCTCACTACTCCGAGTTTCTGGTGGGCTGATGAACAGTTTGGCGGTAAGCTACTGGATAATTGGTTAGCTTATCCGAGTAAACGCCGGGTAGATTTGGTAGTGAATCGCCAACTCTGGAGTCTGCTTAACTATCTCGGTAGGTATGCTTTTATTAACAAAATGGGAAACGTTGCCAGAGAGTATGACTACAATACCAGAGTATTTAACCAGCGAGGAAAGCCTTTAGGAGCTTATACCTGTGATGGTAATTCCATGTGCCAGGTGGAGGTATGTATTCCTGGTCAAGTACCTTTAGCTGGCAAAGTCTCCGCCTTTTGCCAGTTATCACAAAACTAGAATAGGTAATTGTCAAGTACTTCGCATTTCTTTCCACAAGGATTCATACTGCTTTTCTGTAGACTCTGGTAAGGGATGGAGAAATTCACACTTGTCCAGAATTGCTGCTTCTGGCAGCAGTAGATGATTAGATTGGATATCTTGTGGCAGCGTATTTCTTGGCATATTAACCAGAATCGGGGAAGCAGCATTAGTCAGTAGAGAAATTTGGTTGGCTGATTTGCTATCCCAGCAAAATTTAATCCACTCTTTGCTTAAATCCGACTCAGAGTTACTTTCTGAGGAGTCAGAAGCAGAGCTTACTGATACGGGTTTTACCCATACATCTGACCACAGGGCTGTTCCTGACTGAGGTACCACTGCCTCAATTTGGCGATCGCGTGTTCTTAGTGCCAGGATATCGGTAGACCAACCCACTGCAACCCAGGTATCCCCCAAAACTAGAGGTTTTAGGTAGTGATCCGAACTGTAGAATTTAACCTGTTTAGCCAGTTGTCGAAGTGCTGGTTTCAAGTCTTTGACTTGATTTAAATCCTGTTGATTATAGGATAAGCCTAGGTTTTTCAAGGTTAAACCAATCACTTCTCGGGGGTGGTCTAATACAGAAATGCGATCGCGTAAAGACTCACGCCACAAGTCACTCCAATCGGTAGGAGTCCAGCCTAAGGCTTTGAACTTGTCACGGCGATAGGCAATGACGGTAGCACCCCAGCGATAAGGAGCACCCCAAACTTTTCCTGAATTGTCTAGCTGACCAGTTTGGTCACGTTTGACGAGTTTCTGAGACTCTAGCGGCAGTTGTTTCCATCCTGACAACGTTTCTATGTTCAAAGGTTGGATCAATTCCTGCTCAATGGCTAACTTTAGCCAATAATCTCCTAAGGTAACTAAATCAGTACTTATCGGTTTCCTAAACCTAATCGGGAGCAAATCTAGGAGGGAGCGACCTTGGTTATTGTTGGGTTTGTCTTGCTCTTTCAAGGTTGTCAGGAGTTGGAATAAAGCAGATAGTTGTTTCTCCGGGTCAAAATTTAGGGTAGGCCGTGATTTTAACGTCTTACGAAATTCACCCAACAGCTGAACTGGGATTGAATTTTGCAACAGCCTTACCTTTAAAGAGGCTTGTTGTCCAGTACAACCAGATGCTAACTGACTAAGGGCTATGA
>NZ_JAAHFV010000576.1:0-2494 GCF_010672755.1 Moorena sp. SIO1F2 | reverse complement strand
TTGAGAATCCCAGACGGATTAATAAGTTAGTTCAAGGATTTTTTAAACCCTTAGATGACTATCAGCCTAGGATTGACCATGGGGAAATTAAGATTAGAAAAACATCATCAAAGGATGTGGTTTTAGTTTGGCCAGTTTTAGGGGAGAATTCAACAGTTTCATATCAGGAGTCACCATCGCTATTGCAGGATTTACTGTTTGCCGGTAAAGTTTTAGCTGATGTTGATGTCAACAGCAAGATTCGATCCAGGGTGATTCAGCAGTTGGTCTGGACTTACTTGGGGTTAGATGAAGACTTTGAAGATGAAACGATTAAGGAATTGTTGAGCAGGTTACGGGAGATTGAAAGGTTTAATCAAAAGGATGAAGTAATTAAGTTTCTCCAAGAAGCGGCTAATAATTTAAAGCTAAGTGAAGAGCAATGGGTAAAAACTCAGTTAGCAAGTTTATACGTAGGTTGTGGTCAAACACGAGAAACCTTAGTTAGTAATGTAAATGAATTTGTTAAACAGCTAGTTAACCAAGCAGAGCCTAAGCTATTTGATAATCTGGTAGATTTGGTGAGAGAGCTAGGGGAAGAGATGACCCCAGCTCTGGAAGCAACCAGACACCTTCCGATTCGGGATCAGGCAAGTCAACAAGCCATAGAATTTGTAACAGCACTATCTTACGTCCGCTTGGATAACTATGATCAGGCTATTGAAATTTTAGAGAAGATTAATCAACAGCCAGATAGTCCGATTAAGGGTTACATTGCTTGGGCAATAGCTACCTGTTACCGGAAAAAGAAGGACTATGAGAAAGCGATCGCATTCTACGAAGAAAGCGTTGAAATCAATCAGCAGTTGGCTAACCAAAAGAATCTAGCCAATTTGTGGTCCTGGCTAGCTGATTGTTATCGAGAATTGGGCAACTATCAGCAAGCGGTCGATTGTCAACTCAAAGACTTAGCCATCTGTCAACAGCTTGATCACCAATCATATATAGCATTAGCCTACTTTTATCTAGGCTACATTTATCAAGCTTGGGGTAAGTATGAGCAAGCGCTCGCATACTACCAACAAAGCCGTGACCTCTATGATCAGTTGGATAAACAACAGGATGTCGCCAATCAGTGGTTGTGGCTAGCTATTTGTTATCAAAACTGGGGCAAATATCAGCAAGCTCTCGATTGTCAACTCAAAGACTTAGCGATCTCTCAGCAGCTTGATCACCAATCAGATGTAGCATTAGCCTACTTTTATCTAGGCTACATTTATCAAGCTTGGGGTAAGTATGAGCAAGCTATACGATACCACGAACATAGCCGTGACCTTTATCACCAGTTGGATTTACAAAAAGATGTCGCCGATTCATGGTATTGCCTAGCTGATTGTTATCGAGACTGGGGCAGATATCAGCAAGCTGTTGATTGTGAACTCAAAGAATTAGCCATCCTTCAGCAGCTTGATGACCAATTACTTATACCATTAACCTACTGTCAGCTCGGTAGAATCTATCAAGCTTGGGGTAAGTATGACCAAGCGATCGCATACTACCAACAAAGCCTTGAACTCTATGACCAGTTGGATTTACAAACAGATGTCGCCGATTCCTGGCGTTGGTTAGCTGATTGTTATCGAGAATTAGGTGATTACACCAAAGCCATTGACTATTACCAGCAAAGCCTAAATCTCCATCAACAACTCGGTCAAAATGAAAAGATTGCTAATCGGTATCGAAAAATTGGTAACAGCCAACGCCTCTTAGCCAAAAATACTCCAGACACAACCGAAGCCCTCCACTTACTCAGCCAAGGGGAGCAAAGTATTGGTCAAGCCATGGAAATTAGTAAAGCCAACGACTACAAAACCAACCAAGCCTACAACTATACCGCTCTTGGCTTACTCTATTCGGAACGCTTGCGCCGATTACCCTCCAACCACCCTACTCTACCAGAACATATTGAGCAATTTGAAACCAACTACACCATGGGCTTAAGGTTACTTTCAGAACTTGGACAACTTGTCGATAGGGCGGAAGAAATTCTAGATATCTCCCGGGCTTACCTAGAGGTTAATGTCTTAGAAAACCTTGACCGAGCAGAAGCGTTAGCTCTGGAATCCCTACAGGTTTTCCTAGACTACAACCGTCGGAAACTAGAAGCCTCTGCTCGCCAGCTCTTAGGGGAAATTTACTTGCGTCGTGTTGAGGGTAATCAAGCGAATGCTAAAGCCATGGCTTCCCAATTTTTTACTGAAAGTTTAGAAATTTATCGGAGCCTAGATATTCAGATAAAAGTGATAGAATTGGAGCAACAGTTAATAGGAGTAGGGAGTAGGGAGTAGGGAGTAGGGAATCGGGAATAGGGAATCGGGAATCGGGAAGTACGGTGGAGTTCTTGATGGTCAAACCTTTACTGACCCCTTCGATGTGAAGCAATACGCTCGTACTGCTCAGCTGGGTGAGGGCTTTGAATTTGACCGCGAAACCCTAAACTCTGATGGTGTATTCC
>NZ_JAAHFV010000575.1:0-2502 GCF_010672755.1 Moorena sp. SIO1F2 | reverse complement strand
CTGTATCCACGTACTTAGAAAGGATAAAATATCAGGCTGCTGACCTAAGGTTGCCCAAAAAATCCCATCGGTAAAATGGGATTGAACCTCCTCGTCATGGGCTAAGGCGGCAGCTAAGGTAGATTTTCCAATTCCTCCCAAGCCATAGATGGCACTAACCACTAAGGTGCCAGCTCTAGCGGTTTCTTGGGATAACAGAATTTGTTTTAGTCGTTGGCTTACTTCCAGGCGCTCGACATAATACGGAGGTAGTGGGGGAGCTTGATTTGGTCGAGTTTGGTTAACCTGCCTCCCAGGCGACTGTAGTCAATTATAATTATTAGTTATTTTGTCTCTTCCAATACTATCTCCTCCAATACTATCTCTTCCAATACTATCTCTTCCAATACTATCTCTTCCAATATTAGTATTACCTTGATTAATATCCCCTTTGGCAAAGTTCTCCACGTTTTCAATTATGTTCTCAATGTTGTAAGTCTCACTAGTAGCCTGGTGGGATTCCAAGGCTTTGGTAATCTTTTCAAGAATTTCCTCTAAGTTAGGCAAAGCTTCAGCATCAACCGTAGTCACCAAACCATCGATGGCTTGGGCAACTTCGGGATTTTGCTTGGCTGCTGCTTCTACTTCCAATACCACCTCGGCATAATTGAGAGGTTGCTCTGGAGCTTGCTCAATAGCCATTACTGTATCTGGAGACTGGCTTCTCAGGGATTCCACAAACTGGTTAGTCTGGTCCCAGACAACTTGCCCGACATTTTCCCCAGTTTTTTCTAGAGCTTTAGTGGCGAGCACAGTAGAAATAGCGACAACGGCAGCAGCTAATGGTTCCATAGTTGAAGGAGATGATTGATAGTTTTAGTATATAACTTTAGCAAAGGGAGTAGGGAGCAGGGAGTAGGGAATCGGGAGTAGGGAGTAGGTAAATGCTATAGTAAGCATTCAGCTATCAGCTATCAGCTATCAGCTATCAGCTTATGTGCTACGCATATGCTTACATGCTATACTCAACTTATATTATATCATTAAAAGTAGTTTAACTAATGCTAATCTTACCAGAAGAAGAATTAACTAAATTAGTTCTAAATAACGAGCACTTGATTATCGAATATTTAGCAATAAGCGAGGCAAAATTGAGGAATCTGGAGCAATCTAATCAAGAAGGATTTTATGCTGAATTCAAGCAAATTATCGAAAGAATGAATTTTGTAGAGGATTTGGGTCGAATTGGATCAGAACACAAGGGTCAGCCTTTAATAGCAGCTCTGGGAGATGAATTTGAACTAAATGGTCAAATCGCGACTGCCCAAACCCTCAATAATCAATCATTACTTGCTATGGGGTGGAATCGTTTAGGACGATTACTCCAACAACAGGGTAAATTAGATCAAGCACAGCAGGCTTTTGAACGAGAAATTGCGATCGCTGAAGCCCTCAATAATCAATCATTACTTGCGATGGGATTGAACCATTTAGGAGAAGTGCTCCAACAACAGGGTAAATTAGATCAAGCACAGCAGGCTTTTGAACGAGCACTTGAAATCGATACTGTTAATAAATTCAGTAGTCTTTACACAGGACTGTCTAGATTATCAACAGTTTTGGAAAAGCATATCTTTGACTTCTCCAAGGACTATCTAGAACGTATTAAACGTAGATTAATGGCAATTTTGCAAGCTTCTGCCTTGGCATCTGAACAAAATGAGCTTCCAGACGCAGCCAAAAACTATCTTATGGATATCAGAAATACGGCAAGGGTAATTTTGTGGCAGATTGACAATTATCAACTATCTCATCAAAAGTATCCAGTCACAAACCTCTTAGATTGGCTAAAAACTTCACCAACTTGGGCTGGAGATGATTTTCAAGAGTGTTTGGACTATGTCAACCGAGTTAGGGAATAAATAGAGGATGCCGGAGTACGTATCAACGATTTATGGATAGCTTGCACAGCCATACAACATAATTTAATTATTGTTTCAGAAGATAGAGATTATCGAAAAATGAATGAAGTCAGGAATCTAAAATTAGAGTGCTGGAAGTAATAAGCGCGTTGTATCTGGGTTGTGAACATACTCCCAAAGGCCAAGAGGCAACAGGCAACAGGCAACAGGCAACAGGCAACAGGCAAGAGGAGAAAGAGATTCTCAGTTTTATTGTCTAATCAAAAAAGATATCCTAGGTTTACATCTAACCCTACACAAAAAAAACAAAGGGGCATTGGGGATTTTGGTTAAGGTGTTGCTCATTAACACAGCTAACTCAAAAAAATAAAATAAATTACACATAATTGAGTCCATAAATCGCTAAAACTAATATTTGTAAATAAATGTAAAAACTTTTAATTATCCCTTGCATTTTTTCCAGTAGTTATCTATGAATACCGAGTCCGCACCGTCAGTCGCTCTGAGGATGTGAAGGAGTTGGAAGGGTTTGTGTTGCGCCGAGACCAATCAGGAACTGTCTATTTGGGGGATGTAGCTGATGTCCGCATTGGTCGCAAGC
>NZ_JAAHFV010000574.1:0-2513 GCF_010672755.1 Moorena sp. SIO1F2 | reverse complement strand
TGGGAGTAGGGAGTAGGGAACAGGGAGATGGGGAGATGGGGAGATGGGGAGATGGGGAGATGGGGAGATGGGGAGATGGGGAGATGGGGAGATGTTTATTAAGGGTAATTGTCATAACATGATCTAACAGCAGGGTAGGGTGGGGAGGATAAATGCCATTGACCTTGGCCTTTAGGCCACGCTACGCGAATGGTCACGCTACACGAACACTTCTGAGCTGATAGCTGATAACTGATAGCTGATAACTGATAGCTGATAGCTGATAGCTGATAGCTGATAGCTGATAACTGATAGCTGATAGCTTACCCTTTAGTGCATAAGTGGTGCAGAAAAAATATTTCGATAGGCTTGTCGAGTCTTGATTAAGTCGGCTTTGATCGAAATATCCGCACTCACATTCTGCATAAATCGCTAATGATGAATTTTCAGCTGCCATGGTCTGATCGCCGCCATACCTCTGAATCTTCTGTGAAGAAAAAACACTGTAATGGTTCAATAGGTCAAATTAAAAAAATCAGACAGGGTGCTCTAGGTAGTCTCTTTGTGACTCTGTTTTGGGCAATTACCCCACCAGTTTTTGCCGCTGAGTATCTCACTCTACGTTTAGGGCCATTTGAGCAATCGGTCGCTATCACGGAATTAGAAACCTTTGCTGAGACAGGGGAGTTATCACCAGCACTGCAACCCTATGGAGATATCCTCACGCCACAGATCCGGAAGATTTTGACCAATAGCCTCAAACTCAACCCTAAGACCACAGAAACCTTTATTAATGACCTTCTCCTCTCCAGCGATGGCGCACGGTTGTTGGAAAGACTAGGGTTAGCACTCCCTGATAGTAGTTTAGAGCAATTAAAAGCTGCGCTGTTGTTAGGAGCAAGGCAAGTCAATGGTTTAAGTGTGCTGAGTTTTTTACGGGCTTATCCAGGAGAAAATATCACTTTGGATGCTTCGTCTGCTGTTGGCATTGCCCTACAGCTCAATGCTTCCTACTGGAAGAGTTTAGCAGTTGGTCCAATTTTAGAGCAAGATTTGGCTGTTGCGGACGCTGCCACCTTTCGCCCTAAATTTGACCCTGCTAGTATTGGTCCTCAATTGGTTAAACAGCGTAAACTAAGACTAAGAGACCAACAACGGCAACGTACTATTATTGTAGATCTATACTGGGCTGATGATACTACTGGACCTTTGGTAGTTCTCTCCCACGGATTTGCTGCAGACCGCAAATTTCTGAGATATTTAGCACGCCATCTAGCGTCTCATGGTCTTACTGTTGCTTCCCTAGAGCATCCTGGCAGCAACTTTACCAGGATTAACAACTTGTCAGCACCAGGTAAACTTGGGGATTTGTTACCTCCGGGGGAGTTTATTGACCGCCCCAAAGATGTCAGCTTTCTCCTGGATGAGTTGGCTGACATCAATGAGAGATATTCTACCATGCTAGGTAAACTGAATACTCAACAAGTTACAATTATTGGTCATTCATTGGGGGGCTACACGGCTTTAGCGTTGGCTGGGGGAAAACTAAATTTAGAGGAACTGCGACAGTTTTGTAAAAATCGCTCTCCTGTGGGCAGATCCCCAGCAGATTGGTTCCAATGTGCAGCGGCTGATTTACCAGAAGACGAGGTTAATCTTACTGATCAGCGAGTGGTGCAAGCGATCGCATTAAATAGCGTAACGGGGCGTTTGTTTGGTACTAAGGGTTTGCGTCATGTTACTGTACCAACCTTAATGTTAACGGGTACCGAGGATGCCATTACACCAGCTCTAGACCATCAGTTACGGTCTTTTAATCAGTTGGGGGGTTCTAAGTATTTGATTAGCGCCATTGGTGGCACTCACCTCAGTGTGACTGACCCGAAAAATCTTAACGATGCGATCGCTAGAAGTACTTTAGTCAAAGAGGTGGTTGGGGACGATGCCCATAGCCTGCGGCAACTGGTCAAAGGTGTAAGTTTAGCGTTTATTAAGCAGCTAACTCCAGAAGCTCAACGCTATGAACCATTTTTAACCCCAGCCTACGCTCAATCTCTTTCGAGTCCCAAAATTTCCTTGCGTCTGAGTACAAAATTACCTGCTACCATGGCAACTTGGTTTCAAGTTATATCCGTGGTAAATCAGCAGGTTGCTATCAACTTTAAGGACGTAAATTATGGATCGCTCAGCTCAATTCAGTTCTATTTTTATCCTAACACTAAAATGATGACCCCGAATAGTTTTTGCATTGGACAGCTGAATCAATTGTTCACTAAACTTGTGAACAAGTACCGCGAAAAAGCAACTCGCATCAGTTAAGTTTAATAGTTTTAGGGAGTAGGGAGTAGGGAGTAGGGAGTAGGGAATAGGGAATAGGGAATAGGGAGTGTGGGGAGATGGGGAGATGGGGAATCGGGAATCGGGAATCGGGACTAGAGAATAGTGATGCAGTAATATTAATCGTAGGGTGGGCAGTGCTTACCTTCCCGATGGCAAGCCAATTAATCACCAATCATGCACTGCCCACCCTACAG
>NZ_JAAHFV010000573.1:0-2556 GCF_010672755.1 Moorena sp. SIO1F2 | reverse complement strand
TGGCCACGCGGGGCGCGTTCGGAGCAGGTAAGAGGCAAGAGGCAACAGGCAACAGGCAAGAGGCAACAGGCAACAGGCAAGAGGCAACAGGCAACAGGCAACAGGCAAAAAATCCTTTGTACCTCATAGCTGTGATAAACGCTATAGGTCATGAACAATGTAAGTATTCAGCTAATAGCTGATAACTAATACCTAATACCTAATACCTAATACCTGATAGCTCATAGCTTACCCTACTCCCTACTCCCTACTCCCTAAAATAAAATAATAGACATACTCTCCCCCTTAATCACTTTCCTGCTGTTGACATCACAACTAATGAAAAGTGGTGTGGGGAGAGACTGAGATCAACAGGACCATCGAAGCCCACTCCTAAACGTAAGGATCTAGATAGTAATAACTAGCTAGTATTTAATTTTAGCGGTCAGTGGTCAGTGGTCAGCCTATGGGCTACGCGCATGAGCTGATAGTTAATAGCTGAGAGCTGTTCGCGTAGCGTGCGCGTAGCGCTAATCGCTGATAGCTGATAGCTGATAGCTGATAGCTAATCGCTGTTCGCTGATAGCTGATAGCTGATATTTTACGATTATTTCCTAAACAAATCAGTCAATCAAACCTTAGTAGTTAACCCCCAATTAGTTATTCTTAATAATCTATATTTATCAGGACAATTGAGTAATTTTTTAAAAAAAAGTTCTGGAATAAGTGATGTCATAACTTGGTTAAATTATCCGATAATTTCCTTAAAAAAACATAAAAATAAATCGTTGAATAAGTGCTGATTATTTAGGCACTAATTCTGTATTCTTAGTAACCTAGAGCTTTCAGGACAATTTACTAAATTGCTGGAATATAGCATTGATTATACCTATGAGGTAAAGTCTTTACTGGCGCTGATTGCCTTTAAGACCTTATTAATTCTGACCTTTGGCTTAAAAGGATCAGCCAAATACCTAATTATAAAGATAATTAATATAATTATTGAGATAAAATTGTTTAATCTTTAATTGAATTTTATTAAACCATAATCCCGGTAAATAATACTATCAAAAAACAGCCCATAAGTCAATGTCATAGGCAGTAGGGAACAGGGAGTAGGGAGCAGGGAGTAGGGAGCAGGGAGTAGGGAGCAGGGAATAGGGAGCGTTGCGTCAGTCTTCGCGCTGAATAGGAGTAGAGTGGGCATCCTGCCCGCCCGAAAATTGTAACGGGCAAGATGCCCATTCCACAAGATGCCCATTCCACCTCACTCTTAAAATCATTCCATAATTAAGCAACGCCCCCTACTCCTTACTCCCTACTCCCTACTCCCTACTCCCTACTCCCTACTCCCGACTCCCGACTCCCGACTCCCTACTCCCCACTCAACGCTTCACAAAGAACCTGATCATACTGTTTAGCAATGACTTCAGGAGTAAAATTCTCTAATAAATACTCACGACCAGCCTGACCTAGGGACTTGACTAACTCCTGATTAGCCGCCAGAGAGCGGATATAGTCAGCCAGACCTTGGCTGTCTTCATTCACGAAGCTGGCACCGCACTTAGCTTTGGCGATCAGCTCAGTTAAGTAGGCTTCCCGAGAGCAAATTACCGCCACGGGAACCCCAGCAGCTAACGCAGAGTAGAGTTTGCTAGGAGCCACTAAGGTTTCCATACCAGGAATCACACTTACTAACGAGAGATCGCAAGCGGTTAAGGAGTAGGGCAACACCTCTTTGTCTTGGTAGGGCAAAAATAGAAAGTTAGTTAAGCCTAAGCGCTTCACGTCCTCGATTAAGGCTTCTCGCTTCGCGCCACTACCAATACAGACAAACTGAATCGGTTCGTCTTTCAGTAATTTAGCAGTCTCAAGAATCGTGTCGATATCATGGCAGCGCCCCATATTACCAGAGTAAAGCACCGTGAATTTATTTACTAAGTTGTGCTTCTGGGCAAACCAGTTATCTGGCTTGGGCAGTGGCACAATCACATCTGGGTTAGCCCAACTGTGAATCACGGCAACTTTGTTAGCTAGTTTAGGACAGGTATTTATCACTCGTTGCTTCATGGCTGAACTGAGGACAATAATTGCCTCCGCTTTACGCCAAACCCGACGATTGAGACCTCTCCAAAATCGAGCCAAGGGATGATTGTGACCAATCACTCCTAATTCTACAGCAATGTCTGGGTAGAAATCGTAAATTAGGCAAACATAGCGCATACCAAAAATCTTACGAGCCAGATAGGCAACCACAGGGAAAAACGGTGGCGCAGTCGTTAATAACACCAAGTTACGACGACGATAGTTTTTAACTAAGTGCAAGAACGCTCGCACAGCAAAAATTAAGCCATTGATAGCCTTACCACGAATCTGCTGAGGCCACAGTTGAGACGCACGCGATCGCTTAATTTGTACTTTTCCCAACTTTTCATACATTGGTGCAGTGGCAGTCTCAAAAGCATAGCCTGGTTGCCCAGTAAACACCTTAATATCTATGCCTTGTTTGCCCAATTGCATCACCAACTCTTGGATTAACTGGCCAGTAGCAGCATAGTCAGGAGGAAAAAACTGAGA
>NZ_JAAHFV010000572.1:0-2559 GCF_010672755.1 Moorena sp. SIO1F2 | reverse complement strand
ATACATAGGATTTAAATGTTAAAGGCTTGCCGGGAATTAAATTAATAATTACCAATTAATAATTAACTAAATAATATAAAACCAGAGTATAATGGATGGTAAAGCTATAGGAATTAAAATAGAAGCTGAGATATAAGCCTGTAGTCCGATTATTCCATAGACCGCTGTAGCACCAACTAAGATCAATATTGATTGCTGTCGTTTTTGAGGCTTTTGCTGCAGCAGTACCAGGGTTGTTCCTTTTCCTAACAATGCTGCTAATAGAATCATCCAGCTGTCGGGAATTAATTTTATTGTATGCTGCGATAAAAAATGATGAACCATGTAAGCATGGGCTTCACCTCCGGTAAATACCTTGGGACAAGTATCTGGTGGCTTTCTGGTTCGATTCAGTGGATGACACCAATATTCAATAGCTAGAGGTAGAGAAAAATTATCCTCTGCTTCATCATATCCCCCAGAGGCAATGATAACCACTTGCTGCTCAATGTTAGGAAAGTCACTTTTGAGGAATTCCCAAGCAGGCTTGTGCTCATAAGCCTGTTCTGGAGGAATAGAAAAGTCAATAATATAGCGCATCCCTAAAGGTAGATTCTTTGGTTTGAGAGATGCGTTCGCGTAGCGTGGCCTACGGCCAATCGCATTATCCTGGCTACTGACTTGCTGAAGATACTGACTAACTTGCTGATGAAAGTTGGTGGTACTTTCAACATTAGGATTTAATCCTATCCCGTGGTTTGGCTGTTGGTGCAACTGGTGTGATAGAGCCAGTAGATAGGCAAAAGGACATGACTTGTTGCAGGTGGCATCCTGGGGGAGTTCCATATCCCAACGGAAAAAGGTAATATCCCCTTGTAGACTCCATTTAGGGCTAGCAATTTTCGGAAACACCTTGCGATTTTTATCCTGATTGACCCCAAAGACAAACCAGGTATCCTGTTGACTGACAGCGGATTGAATCGCACTAGCCAGTTTTTCCTCTCTTGGTTCTTGGGTATGGAGCAGATAATCAATTCCAATTACCTTAGCGCCTGAGTTAGAGAGTTGTCTGACTAATTTGCCAAGGTATTCCCGTTCCATCGGCTGGGTTTTAAAGCCTTTTATCTCCAGTTGCGCCTGATTGATTGAGTCTTGATCAATAGCAATTAACAGTACAGAGCGTGGCTTGGCGGAGGATAACCCATCCCGAGGAAACTGGTTTGTGCTATCGCGATAGACCGCTTGAAGAAACGTTCGCCCATCTAGCAACATGTCTTGTACAGGAACCATAGCGCTAACTAAAAGCACACTAGCTAATGCGATCGCTTCTTTTGGTTTAGGTAGCCACTGCTGAAGTAGTTTCTGGTAACCCCAAGGCTCAATCCGAAATGGCTTAGCACCATAGGGACTAAAAAACGAAGGAATCAGGTAAGCTGATGGATAAACAAACTTCTCACCTACCTGTAAATTGCGACAAGCTGCCAGCATTGCTTCCTGGACATCCTGATACTGAGCTAAGCGGCTGCAAAATTCTTTGAGAAATACATGAGCAACACTATCATGAACTTCCTCCCGCATGATCACCACTTGCAATCCTAAATCAGCCAACCGATTCGCTATTTTTAGACCATTACAGGAGTTAAAGACGCACAACTGAAGTCCCTGATTTTTAGCAGTAGTTAGGTATTCCTTTATTTCACTGATAGATACCAACTGCTCTGGCGCGATCGCTAATTTTCCATCAGTAACTTTTGTTTCATCACTATGACCCATAAAAAATAGAGCATCCCACCCCCTTTCATCCGTTATTTCTGCCGCCAGTGCTGCTTTAAGATTAACCCCATCCTCTTGCTGTTGCCAGTCAAAGAACTCTACTTGAGCAACTCCTTTGAGCAACTTAACAGCCTGCTTATCTTTCTCCAAATTCAGATCTGTATTATCCCCCAAAATCGCTAAAATCCGAGGTTTACCATGGCGCAGGTTATTATCTAGCGCTATTGTTTCTCCCTGAGTGGTCATCGGAATCCTGGTAATGCGAATGGTTCCACTGGGGATATCCTCTAGAACCAACTGCCATGCTTCCCAAGGAAGCCGTGCCAATTCCACAGAATCGCAGGCTATAAAAATAGCTACTTCTCGATAGGCTTCTGCTGTCTTATTTGACTGTGATTCCTTTCTAGCAATAGTGAAAATTTGATGTTGAATTGTTTCTCGAATAGTCTGTAATTGACCTAACCACCGTTGAAAAACATCCAGAAATATCTCTTTTGCTTCTTCTAATTCATGTCCCAAGTCATCGACTACTGGTGTGATGGCACCACTAGATAATTCTCTTGCTCGCAATTTCGGGTAAAACTGGAGGTAAAGGTATCGCCACTCCTCATAACAGTCTATTACTTTAGCTGGATAGTCCAACTTTGCGGAGACTTCCTGTCCGTGATTACCCCGTAAATAAAACAGACAGGATGAATCAGCTTGCCAAATATTTAGTCTAAAACTACTTTGATGATTAGTTGTCATTTGTTCCTTGTTTATTCCCCCTACTCTCTACTCCCTACTCCCGACTCCCGACTCCCGACA
>NZ_JAAHFV010000571.1:0-2569 GCF_010672755.1 Moorena sp. SIO1F2 | reverse complement strand
AGATAGTGGGGCGACCGAAGAAAGGCGCTCATATGAAGTGGAAGGGGTAAGAGCCTTCCACAGTCCAGGGTTCAGGACTGGTTCCCACCCGAAGGGGCACAAGAACGATGGAATCTCAGGAGAAATAAAATCTAGAGATATCCCGAAGTTTTGGGTCTCAGAGCTAGAGGGAAAAGTAGGGATTACCGAACCATCGGATAGGTAAGAACCGAACAGGGAAAGAATCAAAAAGTTGACGAAAGGAACCGTTGGTTAAAGGCATCGTTAAGATTGATATCTCTGACAAATTCGATGATGGAGATAAGAGCTCCGAGGTTAGTCTGTCCACTTTCAGACAATCTGAACCTTCATAGGACTCGGTGTATAGACGGCAACTTAAGATTCGTAACTTCTATGTGCGCAACCGGGTAAGCCGAGATTGAGTCCCTAGTATCAGGTCGATAACAAGGGTAGCCGAATCGCAAGAGGAGGTATAACTCTCAGTCCGGTAAAAGTCTGAACCAAGCAAAAGCCGACTACCCGAAAGGGAACGGGAATAAATAACCGGTCGGATAGAGGGAAATCCCTCGCTCGAAAGAGCGCTGAATTTCAGAGCTGACTTCGAGCCAAGGAAAAGAAAGTTATTAGTTGACTTAAATTGTACATGGAAAAGATAGAACCGACGCCTGAAAACGTGGGTATCGTAACTGAACAGACCACTTACTGGCATTCCATTGATTGGAAAAAAGCCCATAGACAGGTCAGGAAACTAAGACAAAGAATTTTTAAGGCAACACGTCAAGGGGATTGGAAGAAGGTAAACAAACTCCAGAGATTAATGCTCAGGAGTCAATCCAACATCCAAGTATCTGTTCGTAAAGCAACCCAAGACAACAAAGGGAAAAGGACGGCGGGAGTCGATAATGAAAAAGCCCTAAATCCTCAAGAAAGAGGAGAAATGGTGGACACCTTATCAAAAACCAAACTCTGGGAACCAAAGCCCACAAGGCGCATCTACATACCAAAACCCAATGGCAAACAAAGACCGTTAGGAATACCGAGTATCACGGACCGATGTATACAAGCCATTGTCAAAAATGCTTTGGAACCAACATGGGAAGCTCAATTTGAAGCCACATCTTACGGTTTTAGGCCAGGAAGAAGTGCCCATGACGCCCGACAAAGAATATTCCTGAACATCAATGGGGAAAGAAACAAGAAATGGTGGATAGTCGAAGCAGACATAAAAGGATGCTTTGACAATATAGCCCATGAACCGTTAATGGAAGCCATTGGTAATTTCCCAGCGAAAAAACTAATCCATGGATGGTTAAAGGCAGGATATGTAGACAAGGATACATTCCACCCTACGGAGACTGGAACTCCACAAGGAGGAATAATCAGTCCACTGTTAGCCAACATAGCATTACATGGATTAGAAAAGGAACTGGGGATAACATACAGGAAAGAAAAAACTAAAAAAGGTGAAGACACTTGGAGAAATAAATCGAATAGAACTATAGTACGCTTTGCGGATGACTTTGTGATTCTAACAGAATCTAAACAAGATGCCACGAACGCCAAGGTAACCACGAAAGAATGGTTAGCCAAGAAAGGACTAAGTCTATCCGAGGAAAAGACCAAAATAACTCACCTAACAGACGGTTTTGATTTCTTGGGATGGAACATACGAAAACATAAAACCACAACCAGAAATAAAGGGTATATAACTCTAATCAAACCATCAAACAAAAGCTTAAAAGGAATCAAAAAGAAGATAAAAGTAGAATTCGCCAAGTTAAAAGGGTCATCGGTTCAACAACTTATATGGAAATTACAACCAATTATAAGGGGTTGGACAAACTACCACAATGGTGTGGTGGCGAAGGATACGTTTAATAAATTAGAGGATTATATTTCCTGGAAGCTAGTAAGATGGTGTAAGAGAAGATACCCTCGAAAAGAATGGAAGTGGATTAAGGAAAAACATTTCGGATGCTTCTGTCCAGGCAGGGAGGATACAAGTGTCTTCGGAAGCAAAGAACTATACTTGGAAAAACCTTTATGGACAAAAATAACCAGACATACACTAGTCACCCACAATTACTCTCCAGACAACCCTGACCTTCAAGAATATTGGAGGAAAAGGAAGGAGAGACAGAGTAAGAAAACAGCTGAAGGAAGATTGCCCAAAGGCAAGAATAAAATAGCCTTGAGGCAAAACTACGTATGTCCATATTGTGGACAACAGTTAGGGGACTACAACAAAGTACATCTACACCACATTGTTCCTAAAGAACATGGAGGACAAGATAAGTACAACAACCTAGTGTACGTTCATGAGGATTGTCACCACACTATCCATGCCTTGGGGGCAACTAACCCTGAAATACAGAAAAAACTGTATGAAGGGATAAAAACCCCTCCCAAAAACCGGAAACAAAAACCAAAAGGCACAAAACCGGGTCGAAGGGAAAAGGGTTGCACAGAATAACGTGTTTTTCGGAGTTGGTTGCGCCGTGTACCAGGAGACTCGTTCGCACGGTGCTTAGGGGGCAAAGAGGGAGTAATCCCTCTGACCTACCCGATA
>NZ_JAAHFV010000570.1:0-2575 GCF_010672755.1 Moorena sp. SIO1F2 | reverse complement strand
GGCAATGGCTCGGTCAATACATTTAGCTAGGGTATTGACAAAATCTTCTAAACGTGTGTTGATTCCAGTAGCAGGGTTGATTCGTCCATGGGAGAAGCCACTACCCATGTGGATGTCAGATAGGTGAAGAATTTTTATCATTGGCGATGATACTATTACAAAGTAGACATGATGAGATTAGGAAATAGCAATTAACAATTTTTAAATTGCTATTTTCCTATTAATATCTATAGTCACTTTTTGATTTTTGAAAACATCCCTTTGGTTATTCGTCAAGAATTTCAGATAGAGCTTGATGGATGACCTGTTTTTGCTCAGAATCGTATCTCCAGCGCTGCAGAAATTCTTGGTAGTTGCCAACTCCAGTAAGGGCGCTTTGCCTTAACTGTTGGGCAATGTCAAACAGGCTTGGCATATTTAGTTGTTTAATGAGATTAGCACTACGCGTTCGCGGAGCGGCTCCTACGGAGCATCGCACTCGGTCTGATCCTTGAGCCATGTCTTCTTTACCATTGCGGCGATGGTTCAATCCCATTGCCGCTGACATAGCTAAATTTTTGACTAACAGTTCCGCTACGATTTCGGGGGATGACTCTAGAGCTGTGATCACCTCTGGTGAGGGATTGTCGGCTAAGGTGCTGTCACTGGTAAGGTAGGTGACAAAGAAACCTCTAGCACCATTTTTGGTTTTGACTAAGGATGCGATCGCATCGGTAATTTCTGGCGATGTTAGTTCCCCTGTTGCCATTTTGGTCATTATCGATTCCGTGAATGCGATGGCATTATCAAAGGTTACGGTTTCTAGAATCTCCATGGCATTTATCAGGCTAGCTCAATCGTAGGTCAGTTTCAATTTGAGCACAATTTTCAGAAAACCGCAGATAGAGCTTTTACTATCAATCCCCCAAAGTTATCAGCGGTCAGCGGTCAGCGCTCAGTGGTCAGCCCTCAGCGCTCAGCCGTCAGCCGTCAGCCGTCAGCCTTGGCCTTTGGCCACGCTACGCGAACAGCCTTGGCCTTTGGCCACTACTGATTGCTGATTGCTGATTGCTGATTGCTGATTACTGATTGCTGATTGCTGATTGCTGATTACTGATTGCTGATTACTGATTGCTGATTACTGATTGCTGATTACTGTTCGCGTAGCGTGCGCGTAGCGCATATGCTTACAAACCAACCCCTAACTCTTGACAATTGCTCCAAAATCTGCTAATACACGAGCATGATTCCGCAACAATCCTAACAAATTCAAGCGATTACTGCGAATATTGGGGTCAGGATCCATCACCAATACACTCTGGT
Source organism: Moorena sp. SIO1F2 (assembly GCF_010672755.1). Lineage (NCBI taxonomy): Bacteria > Bacillati > Cyanobacteriota > Cyanophyceae > Coleofasciculales > Coleofasciculaceae > Moorena > Moorena sp. SIO1F2. The sequence continues at coordinate 1,273 of NZ_JAAHFV010000570.1, read as the reverse complement.
CACCATCAAAGAAAGTGCTAACTGTAGGAGTAATCTGCTCTAGTGCTTCCACTAATTTCTGATAATCTCGCTCTTCCTGAGAAGCTTTAATTTTTGGCACTAATTCCACGAGAGCATCATAAAATGCTTGCTCACAAGACTTCTGGAAGTGTTCCGGATTCACTACTGTTGTTGGTTGTAACTCTTTGGTATCTAAATCCCCTTGTTTAGCTAAACGAGCTGAACGGTTGACAGTTTCATAGATTTTATCCAGGGTACCATTATCTCGGATAGACTGGAGAAACAAAGCGCGATCGCGTACATCTAACACATCAATTAATGCCCTGTTTTGATACTCGGGATCATCTTCTCCTAACACAGCATTCACTAAATCATAATCAATTTTCTTTTCTTCTTGGAGCAGAGTCCGAATCCGTTGTAAGAAAAATTCCTGTAATGACTCTATTGGTGAATTCTTGTCTGGATAAGCAGCTACAAAATCCGCAGCAATATCTTTTAGCAACTGCTGGAGATTAATCGGTAAATTTGCATCCCAGGTAATGTTGATAATCCCATTAGCAGCACGACGTAGAGCAAAGGGATCAGAAGAGCCTGTGGGTAACATACCTAAGCCAAAGATACTGACTAAGGTATCTAGCCTGTCTGATAACCCTACCACTTGCCCAGTAATGGTTTGAGGTAGAGAATCACCTGCACCCCTCGGTAAATAATGCTCAAAAATTGCTGTTGCGACTTGCTCAGATTCCCCACTAGCAACGGCATACTTTTGTCCCATTACCCCTTGTAATTCAGGAAATTCATACACCATCTGGGTAACCAAGTCTGCTTTACACAATAAGGCCGCCCTTTGAATCTGAGTAATCGCCTCTGGTGAGATTAGATTAGGAGAGTGTTGACGTAACTGGTCAGTAATTTGACTCGCTATCTTTTCTATTCTACCGACCTTTTGGCGTACTGAACCCAAATCTTTCTGAAAAGTGACTTTCTCCAGTTGGGGTAAATAGCTTTCTAAGGGTGAGTCGATATCGGTTTTGTAGAAAAACTGGCCATCGGCTAACCTCGCTCGGATTACTCGCTCGTTGCCAGTAGCAATAATTTCGGATTTGGCGGGGTCACCGTTACCAATAGTAATAAAATAGGGGATAAGTTCAGTAGCTGCTTCGGTTTTGAATACTGGGAAGTAGCGCTGGTGAGACACCATCTCTGTGGTGACCACTTCTTGAGGTAAATTCAAGAATTCTGAGGAAAATTTACCCACTACTGCTGTCCTAAA
>NZ_JAAHFV010000057.1:0-25892 GCF_010672755.1 Moorena sp. SIO1F2 | reverse complement strand
GCTCGGAGCAGGGAGCAGGGAGCAGGGAGCAGGGAGTAGGGAGCAGGGAGCAGGGAGCAGGGAGCAGGGAGCAGGGAGCAGGGAGCAGGGAGCAGGGAGCAGGGAGCAGGGAGCAGGGAGCAGGAACCCACCCCTAACCCCTCCCAAGAGGGGAATAGAGAATATAGAATAGGGATGCGCTGCATTAAGAGGTACGACCCGTGGCGAATTTAATTCTTAATGGGTCAAGCGCACCTAAAAGGGAATCAACGTCAAATAAGAATGTACCTCATGAGTCCTATAAACGCTATATCTCTAGCATTTTTATTTGATATGTAAACCTTTAATTAATATAAAAAGGGGATAGGTAACAGGATATTTTAAATAGCAAAATCAGCATTAATACTTTATAGTTACTACTTCATTTTTAACAATTAGTCTAAGCTGCCAATACTTGTTCAACTGTCAAAGCTAACTCGGGAAATGTTTCTGATTCAATTTTTTGATTTCCTGTAAATTCAGTCAAATCATAAAACCCATCAACTAAACGCAAAACCGAGACCTTAGACTTAATTGGATCAACAATCCAATATTCAGGCACTTCCCGCACTGCGTATTCAGAACGCTTGTAGCGGTAATCATCTTGGGGATTACCTGCACTGACAATTTCTACTGCTAGTAGTGGTGCTGATTCCAGCACCGCTGATGACATGGAACGGATAGCTTGCCGCTGACTTTCTGAGATAATGACTAAATCAGGAATTCTAGATTTATTCTCAGCTATGCGAACCCCAAGATTACCAGGCATAACAACCCAATCTAAACTAACCCTCTCAATTTCTCTATCAAATTGCTTGAATAAAAAAAGCATAATCAGGGCATGTAGTCCACTAGCAGGTGGCATAGCAATAAGCTCTCCATTAACAAGCTCATACTTGTAGTCAGTGTCATCATGGTAGGAAAGATACTCTTCAAATGTGTAAAACTTTTTTGCAGTTTGAATCATTTGAGTTGCCTCCTAGAGAACCGGTTTATTAGTGTAGTTAAGGTGGTTTTTGTAGACGGTTAACCGTCAACCGTCTACAAAAACCTATTTTAGGTTTATTTCTAGTGGCCTATTGTTATTGATCTACTGACTCTTGCTGCTCTTCGGTTTGTGGCTCTTCGATTTCCTGCTCTTCCATTTCTTGCTCTTGATCTGAAATGGGAACCAAAGCAACCGCTGCGATCGCATCTTCGTCATCTAACTTTTGCACTCTGACCCCAGTTGCCATCCGGGATTGGGGAGAAATAGCATCCACAGCTTGACGAATGATAATGCCTCGACTAGTGACTATCATCAATTCATCCCCTTCATTAACTACCTGTAGGGCTGCCAGTTGGTCTTTGGGTAAACGGAATTTGGTTGAGCGAACTCCCATACCAGCACGGTTTTGTAACCGGAATTGGGATACCGGTACCCGCTTGCCATAGCCTCCCATGGTGACAATTAATACCCAAGGACCCTGAGCCGCTGTTTCCACCATCTCAGAATCACTAAGGTCTTCTGTCTCTTCCTCTGAATCCTCAGTAGCAGCTAGACTAGCGATGATTTGACCGGACAAAATATCCATACCGATTAATTCATCATCACCCTTGAGTTTCATAGCCTTAACTCCTCTGGTCGCACGACCGAGGGGGCGGAGTTGATCATTGTCACACTTGAAGTGAATTGCCATGCCATGACGAGACCCAATTATGATGCTGTCTTCTTCCCTAGCACGAAGTACCCACCGCAACTGGTCTCCTTCCCCGAGGGAAATAGCAATTAATCCATTTGCCCGAATTTTGCTGAAAGCATCTAGAGCAGTTTTCTTGATGTAACCCTTATGGGTTAGCATGACTAGATATTCATCATCTGTAAATTCAGATACCGGTACAATAGAAGTAATTTTTTCTTCGTGGGGAATGGGTAACATCTGCACAATCGGTACCCCCCTGGCGGTGCGAGATGCAGCGGGGATTTGGTAGGCACGGAGAGAGTAGACTACACCGCGATCGCTAAAAAATAAAATGCTATCGTGGTCGCAGCAAGTGAAGAAATGCTCTACCTCATCATCATCTTTAATTCTGGCAGCAGCTTTCCCACGAGTTGCCCGAGCTTGAGCTCTAAACTCATCCACAGGCATGCGTTTGATATACCCTTGCTCAGTCAGCAGAATCACAGCTTTTTCATTAGCAATCAGGTCAGTATCATCCAGTTCCCCTTCAACCTGTTGAATTTGTGTGCGGCGTGGTGTGGCAAAGCTCTGTTTCAGTTGCTGGGCTTCAGTTTCAATAATCTCCAGGATGCGACTTCGGCGAGCTAGGATATCCCTTAAATCCGCAATCCTAACTTGTAATTCCTCATGCTCAGCTTGAATCTTTTGGGCTTCCAAAGCAGTAAGACGGCGCAGCTGCATTTGCAAAATAGCATCAGCTTGGGCTTCAGATAGACTAAATTCTGTAACTAATTGTCCTCGTGCTGTAGTCGTATCCGCCGCCCCCCGAATCACCGCAATCACAGCATCTAAGCTATCTAGGGCAATTAGTAACCCTTGCAGTAAATGATCCCGTTCCTCAGCTTTGCGCAATTGATATTGAGTCCGTCGGGTAATGGTTTCAATGCGGAAATCCAGGAAAACGTTTAAGAACTGCTTTATGGTCAGCAACTGGGGTTCATTGCCCACCAGGGCTAGCATATTTGCTCCAAAATTGGTTTGGAGGGGGGTTTGCTTGTAGAGATTATTCAGGACAACTTTGGGATAAGCATCGCGCTTTAGTTCGATTACGATGCGCATGCCATTGCGATCGCTTTCATCCCGAATATCGGAAATGCCATCAATACGCTTATCATTAACCAATTCAGCAATCTTTTCGATTAAACTTGCCTTATTAGTTTGGTAAGGTAGCTCAGTAATAATAATGGCTTCCTTGTCTGGACGACCTCGTTGCCCAATGGTTTCAATTTCTGCCACACCTCGCATGGTGATAGAACCCCTACCACTGGTGTAAGCATCTTTAATACCCGATGTTCCTAAAATCTGTGCCCCAGTGGGGAAATCTGGACCAGGGATATACCGCCTTAACTCCTTATCAGTGATTTCGGGATTATGGATCAGGCCGACTAAGCCATCCACCAACTCTCCCAGGTTATGAGGGGGGATATTGGTTGCCATACCCACAGCAATCCCCGATGAGCCGTTGAGCAGTAATTGGGGAATCCGTGCTGGTAAGACAGTCGGTTCTTGCTGGGAACCGTCAAAGTTATCAACAAAGTCTACAGTTTCTGACTCAATGTCCCGAAGTAGGGCATTGGTAGCGATCGCTTGCAAGCGGCACTCTGTGTAACGCATTGCCGCTGGGGGGTCGTTGTCTACTGAGCCAAAATTTCCATGACCATTAATCAGAGGCGATCGCATGGAGAAATCCTGAGCCATGCGCACCAAAGCGTCATAAACAGCAGTATCCCCATGGGGATGATACTTACCCAACACTTCCCCCACCACACGAGCGCATTTGCGGAACGGACGGTCTGGGCTTAAGCCCAGCTCATGCATCGCATAGAGAATCCGTCGGTGTACTGGCTTGAGCCCATCCCTGGCATCTGGTAATGCCCGACCTACAATAACGCTCATGGCGTATTCTAAATAAGACCGGGACATTTCGTTCCGCAAATTTGTCGGGACAATGCGTTCTTGGGATGTACTCATAGTTGGACAAACTCCCTTATTATCGAGGATTTTGCTAAATAAATCGGTTAAAATCTCTCAAAAGAGGCTTTTAACACCTTTTTTTTCCAAATTTGGCTGGTTATTTTTAAATTTTAACACAAAATCTCGACTATAGCCGGTAACAGAACCACGGGCAAGGCTTAGACAATGAGCAGATTCGCGCTTCTTGTGCAAAAATTATGGGAAAAAGACAGAAAATTTCCTAGGGTAGCTTAGAAAATTAACCTGTTCTTGTTCATGTTGACTGGCGGTTTATGCCACCAGATTGTTTTCCTCCCCTGACTAAACCTCAGAGGTTCCCAACGACTAAGGAGTTTTTGATGAAACTATCCTATGTTTTGATCGGCTTAGCTATTTTTGCCATCGTTTTGAGACCAGATTTAATCCCTATCAGCCTCGCTCTAGCTATAATCGGCTTTGGTGTCGTGTTTGGTCTGTTTAGGGATCACCTGATGAAGTAATCGGTAAGGTTAATCTATTCACAAGTACCTTGACCTAAAGCGTTTTTCCATCATTTTGGCTGAATCGTGCTATAATATGTTTCCTGTCATTTACTCCGATGAGTTTCTTGAACACGATAACGGTCGGTTTCACCCAGAACGACCAGAACGTTTAACTGCGATTGTTGATGCTATCAAAGCTGCACCTTGGGCTGACCAAATTAAGTGGCAGTTACCGACAGCGGTAGAAACTCGTCGAGTGATGCCTCTAGTACAACAAATTCATAGCCAGCGCTACATTGAGACAGTTGAAGAAATAGCTAGGAGTAATGGTGGCAGGTTAGATGCGGACACAGGGATATCCCCCCGCAGTTACGATGTTGCCCTACTCGCCGTTAGTGCTTGGCTAGATGCGGTAGATCAAGTCCTCACTACCAATAATTCAGCCTTTGTTCTAGCCCGTCCCCCTGGTCATCATGCTGAACGTCAGAGAGGGATGGGGTTTTGCTTATTTTCCAATGCTGCGATCGCAGCTTACTATGCCTTAGAGCAATCGGGAGTCGAACGAGTTGCCATCCTAGACTGGGATGTCCATCACGGCAATGGTACTCAAGATGTTGTGGAACGAGATGCTCGCATTGCCTACATCTCCCTTCATCAATCCCCTTGCTATCCTGGTACAGGCCAAGCCAGTGAACAGGGGTTTCACAATAATGTCCTTAATCTTCCCATGGCACCAGGCAGCACGTTAGCAGATTACCAGCCGATGTTTGAACAGAAAGTGATGCCCTTTTTAACCAAATTTCAGCCAGATTTATTGATTGTCAGTGCTGGTTATGATGCTAATGCCGCCGATCCCTTGGCAAATATTGCCTTGCAGCCAGATGATTATGGGCTATTTACCAAGTATTGTCTGCAACTAACTCGTCGGATTGTTTTTGGTTTAGAGGGCGGGTATGAACTCACTGCTCTAGCTCAGTCGGTGGTAGCAACAATTAAACCTTGTTTGGCCAAGGAGAGTTGATCTGGCTAAGTATAGATAGCTATAAGTATAGCTGGTTAATTATAGCATAGCTGGTTAACTATAGCGCTACAGTAGGCGGCTATACTCAAAACAATTAAATGTTTAAATCCGCCATACTGCCTTAATTGTTTTGGAAACAACAGTAGTTATATCAACTTAACTGCTCTAAGTCCAAAAAATAGAGTCAAAGCCACAACAGTGGCAGCAGCTAGAATTCCAAAGTAAGCGATTGCTGCAGATATCATATTATTCTCCCAAAAATTGACTAGTGTAATAATATTACATAATTTTACCTCATATTGAGTCTTATTCCTCAGAGCAATAGTCAACCGTCAATAGTCAACCGTCAGCTGTCAACGGTGAACAATCATGGACGACAAGAAATTTTTTCGTTTTGTGTGGCGCTTTAATGCTATTGTTATTATGGCTACTGGATTGCTAGCAATAGCGGTTTTGGCTTTTGCTGCTATCGAGATAGTCAAAAGCACTACGAGAGAGCGGCAGCGGATTAACATTGTTAATGTCGATGACGATAGCTCAAGGTCTCAAGAGTGGGAGCTGGGTAATCTCAGGGAAGTTGATGGCACAACCTATCTAATGGTGCCGCTTTACTCAGACCAATCTTATACCCAATCCTATTATAGCAAATCGACACGCTCAACTAGAAACTATTTGTTTTTGGATAGTGAAACAGGTAAAAGCAAATGGCTATTTGCTAAGAATGACTATTTAATTGCTAGCGATAGCTTCATTTCAGAAACTAATGATAGAGCTAATAACAGGGTTGAATCTAAACCAGTTATAGCCGTTTTATACAACCTTATTAAACAAGATACCAATGGTGATGGAAGATTAACAAACAATGATAGTATAACAATAGCATTTACACATCCCAATGGTAATGAATATCAGGAAGTAGTAAGTGGAGTAGATAGATTTTTGGGTTACAAGGTCAAACACGCAAATAGCCTATTAATTTTGTACCAGCGGGATGGTATTGCCTATTCAGCAAAGGTTTCTTTAGATAATTTCGCTCTCTCCAATGAAACAGAATTACCTAAAGTAGGTCAGCCCTGAATCTCACCCTCGATAAACTGAATCCTACTCCCTACTCCCTACTCCCTACTCCCGCGCAACCCAGGACGAAAGTACTTCTGGTAATTAAAAACTGCTATAGATAAGAGTTTCAACCCTTAACCGAACCGGCTAAAATCCCCCGCACAAAGTACCGCTGTAGAACAAAAAACACAATCAGTGGTACAATCATTGTGATAAATGCACCAGAGGTAAGAAGATGCCACTGCTGCCCACGATAACCTACTATATTTGTTAATCGGATCGTTAACGGGGCAACGTCTGGTGTAACTCCGAGATAGACTAAAGCAACTAGCAAGTCATTCCAGACCCAGAGAAATTGAAACACGGCAAATGATGCGATCGCAGGCATGGATAGAGGCACAATCAGCTGGGTAACTATGGTTAGATGAGACGCACCATCCACTGCTGCTGCTTCGATTAACTCCTGAGGCAAACTAGCAATATAATTACGCAATAAATAAATTCCTAAGGGCAAACCATAGCCTGTGTGGGCTAACCAAATACCTAATAATGTACCGGAAAGTCCTAGATATCCGTAGACTCGCAATACCGGAATCAGAGTCATCTGTAACGGGACTACCAGCAAGCCAACTACTACCATAAACAGGACTTGGCGACCAGGAAATTTCATCCAAGCAAACCCATAGGCAGCAAAAGTAGCGATCGCAATCGGAATAACTGTAGCGGGAATCGAGATAGCCAGACTATTGAAAAATGCCTGTCCCATCCCTTCGGAGGTAATCACATCAATATAGTTACCCAGGTGGTATTGGGTGAAATTGAAGGGGTGTTGGAAGACTGACCACCAACCGGTTTTGAGCACATCATCTCGGTAGCGTAGGGAACTAATGAACAAGCCAACAGTGGGTAGAGTCCAGATCAAGGAGATGGTAATCAGGGTCAGATGAATCGGGATTTTCCAGAAGAATTGCTGTAGGTGTTGGGATTTTGCTACAAAGAGCGGTTTTGGTGCCATAGCTGGGTTAAAGTCATGTCTGGAATTAGTCTATTTTTTGCCAAGATAAGCGCTTTGTGCAACCAATCCCACAACAGCAGTCGTTAAACAAGTGGGCAAAACAACTGGGCAAAACAACTGGGCAAAACAACTGGGCAAGATGCGTTCGCGAAGCGGCTCCAAAGGAGCATCGCATCACCCCAAGCCTTATAGAATTTCAACCATAGCTAGAACAGTTGCTTAACTCGGTGACGCCATCAGAATCAAATTTTAACTTTAATCTGAATACTATAACATTTCTAAATCAATTAGAAATAATAAATAATAATTACCGTTTTTGACCTTAACCAAAATCCTTCTATGTCTTGATGCAGTCGCGAATGGGGGAAATCCCCTTTGGCCTCACTGGCTCACCTGTTCCCTTGCTGCATCGCTACTTGATTAACTCTTGCCTCTTGCCTCTTCCCTCTTGCCTTTCCCAAGCGGGAGTATGTTCACAATTCAAATAATAATTATATATTACTATCAACGGCTGTTCTACTGCTCTCGAAACCGACGGATATTGCTAATCATAACCGGAATAATAACTAGTAATAAAATAACTGCGATCGCACTACCTCGTCCAAAGTTCCGATAATTGAACATTTCCTTAATCATACGAGACGCAATCACTTCCGTATTTTGATTACCACCGGTCATCACCCAGACAATATCAAAGACTTTCAGCACCGCTATTACTACAGTAGTCACAACCACAGCAATAGTCCCTCGTATCATCGGAATAGTAATTGTCCAGAAGATTTGCCACTCACTAGCTCCATCTATCCGTGCAGCTTCGATAATATCTTTGGGGATACCTTTGATGGCAGCAGAGAGCAAAATCAAGCAAAACCCTGTCTGCAACCAAATCATAATCACAATCAGAGCATAATTATTAATCGAGCGCTCCACTAACCAACCTACAGGCTCAAATCCTAAACTGGTAATAATGCCATTGAGTAAGCCAATTTGTTCTGAGCCAGCTGGACGAAAAGCATAGATAAATCGCCAAATCACGCTAGCCCCCACAAAGGAAATTGCCATTGGCATAAAGATTATAGACTTGGCTACGGGTTCATAGCGTACCCGATCCACCAGCACCGCAATAATTAAACCCAATGCTACACTAAACCCTGTTACCAATACCAACCAAAGGACATTGTTACGAAAAGCGATTAGCATAGTAGGGTTGGTAAAGGCAAAGATGTAATTGTCCAGTCCCACAAAATTTTGCGATCGCTTATCCAAGAAGCTGATATAGATAGTATTGAGGGTCGGCAGAATCAGGTAAGCGGTTAGTAATGCTAAAGCAGGGGCTAAGTATACCCAAGCCACAAAATGCGTTCGCGTAGCGTGACCGTTCGCGTAGCGTGGCCTTTTGGCCAAGGTCAATCGCGTTTTATTGGGTAGCTGATTTACCAAGCCATTCATGCCATATAATAAAGCTATCACCCCACCACAGCCTATGACAACGGCGAGAATGAAAGTAACTATTTTGAGCAATACCATCCTTCATTGCCTCATCACTTCATCACCTGATCACCTTATCACTTGATCACCTCATATAAATCTCTCACCGAATCCCGTTTATTGCCATGCTCTAAATTATAAAATTTATAATTTTTTTGCCACAGTTCCAGTTCATAGATAGATATTGATTTAGCGATAATGTCAGTGCTCCTTGCACGATCACCTACTTGTGGATCGGTTGTAAATACTCCACAATGAATTTGGTTAGTTGATATATTCCAATAATCCCTCAATTTGTATTTCCAATCAATGACTTGTTCCACTACCTTATTTCTATGCTTATTTCTTCTAGTTCTTTCGTGCTTTCCTGTCGCTGCAGTATCAATATATTTAGTTTCAATTAAAAATATTTTTTTGTTTTTACTAAGATAAACAAAATCTACTTTACCTAAATTTGTATAGTCTTGGATTAGGGCCTTTTCAAACAGGATGAGCTGACTACAGGTTGGAAATAATGAGTTGATCTTGAAAAATAGATATGCCTGTAATAGCAGTTCCTGATCATAGGGAAAACCAATAACCCCTATAAAAAAACGTCTCATATCTTCTTCACTTTGTGGCTGTTAACCTTGGCAATAGGAAACAAATTTATCAATCTGACTAGTATCCATAGCTTATTTCTTATTTAAACTTGAGTTTGGCCTAAAGGGGTAATCCTAAACTTACGGTGTTGCTCAATTATGGAAGATCCAAAGGTAATCGGTAATCGTTAATCGGTAACTGCTCCAACTATACTTGAGTACCCCCTATTCAGCAAAGCCAAATTTATAGTAGTCACTGACATCCTACTATATCCTGCCTGCTTACACCCCAAGGGATTGCCGTTACAGCGGAGCGAAGCGCGCTGATATTGTACTCAGAGATTTAATCGTAATTAATGCCTAAACGCCGCTATTGTCCCTTTCGCTAAATGGTGGCGAATAACTGACTTAATTTGATTTCAGTATCTTATATCATGTCAGGATAATTACCCTTAATAAAAATATCCCCCATCTGGCCACACTTCCCGCGCCCGGACCCCTTAATTATGGGTATTCAACCAGACTTGATATTATAGTTACCGATTTGGCAATTGTGCTAAAGTAACATTAGAAGGCGATTTTAAATAAATATTTTTTTTTACAATGACTAATCCCTAATTCCTCATACTTAATCTGGCCAACTGTCCTCAATAGTTTTCAGAACTGTATCCACATCTGTCCCACCAATATAATCAACAATGCCACTCCAGAATGTCCCGGTACCCACGGCTCCTGGCATCATATCCGAACCATCGAAGCGCACCATATCCGCATTGGCTAAGATTTCCGCTTGACGTTTAACAATGTCATTGGGGTAAGCATCCAAACTAACCTGTTTATGGGGTGAGACATAATCTCCCTGACTTGCCCAGATAGTATGGGCTTGGGCAGTTGATAAATACTCCATCAACTTCCGTGCTTCTGGAGTATCCTTAAACATAGCAGTCACAATACCAGACACTAACACTGGCACTCCCAATTCCTGTTTAATACCCGGTAACAGAAAGATACTCACATCCTTATCTAGCGCTACATCTTTAGGTAAGAAGCTAGTGATAAAGCTAGCTTGGCGATGCAGATAGCAACCTGGGGGGTTATCAAATAACGGTGCAGTTGCGTCACCAAAGGGAGTGCTAATAATACCAACAGTGCCACCAAACACATACTTAGGATTAAGGGCAATGTTGCCAAACTGCTCAAAAGCATTCTTAACCGCTGGGTGATTAAAGGGAATCTTGTGAGCAACCCACTGGTCATACACTTCCCCACCAACCGTGCGCAACATAATATCCTCAATCCAGTCAGTACCAACCCATCCTGTAGCCGCACCGCTTTCTATTCCGATGCACCAAGGGACACCGCCATCTGCCACAATCTGATCGGACAGTGCCATCATTTCATTCCAGGTGGTAGGGATTTTGTAACCAGCTGCCTTAAACGCAGCTCGATTGTACCAAACTAAGCTTTTGACCGCCGCCCTAATCCACACCCCGTATACTTTACTATCGACAGTTGCCAAATCTAGCCAGTTTTGAGAATAAGCAGCAGATAACTGAGATTTGTCCATGAAGGTATCTACAGGTACCAGTTGACCTTCCCTAGCAAAGTCAGCCATCAAACCCGGTTGAGGGAACATGGCAAGATCGGGAGCATTTCCAGATTCCACCAACACAGGTAGGAGGGTGGCGAAATCACTACTGGCTTCATACACCACCTTGATACCCGTTTCTTTAGTGAAGGGTTCTAGTATCTGTTCCATGATTTGCTCCCCTTCCCCTGTCATTACTCCCAGGATAGTAACCGTATTGCTTTTAGGGTCTCCACCCTTGGGGGCACAGGCGACTAAAACTAAAGATAAACCTAGAAATACAGTAGGAAATACCGTGTTAGGAGCCGGTTTAGTTCTAAATTTCGCAAAAAATTCTCCTATATGCTCGATAAAACCTATCTTGATCCATAATTTGGGTCTGAACATCTTTCAATTATGAGCCTTAGCAAATAATGACACTCATACTGTGAGTACAATTCCGTTCTAAGATAACCCCACTCAATGACTTGAGCAACAACTTAGGGAGGGGAAGCTTGAGAAATCAGAATACACAGATGAAAGACTCTATGTTTGAAAGGCAGGCTTGATCAACGTAAACCTTCAGCCTACTAGGTGGTGTGTTACGGGACCGACTGTCCCAACACTAGCTACCGATAAAATGAGGGCGAGCCCGCCCTTAACCAACCCTACGCACCCTACGCAACTAAGCCCATGCTATGGTTGCCAGCTATCAGCCATTCATGATGCTGGCAACAGAACGAACCGAACAAAAGGGCATCATGGCGACATCACCTACAAAAAAAGCTTAAGCTGAATGCTGAATGCTCAATGCTGTTCGCGCAGCGTGCGCGTAGCGCATATGCTTACCAATAAACGGTGACCTAGAAAAACTACTGATTTTAGCCTCTATCTATTTGTTAGAACTTTATACTAACTTCACATAACTAGGATTCGAGTTCGACGTAAACTGGACAATTTTGAGAGTTTATCCCTATCCCTAGGCTTTATTTATAGGGTTTATAAATGAGATGTAAACGTAGGATGTCTTTTTTTATTGGACACTAAAACTCTGGAGCTGTTGCCCTTATTGCGTTTTGCATTTTGTATTTTGTATTTTACTAAGGTAGTCTTTTCACAAATCAAATAAAAACGCTATCTGATATTAATGGTGCTTGCTTTAAATAAACATTCATAGTTAATACTGAAAAATACTACCTTAATTGATTTATATTTAATTTATTTAAATTTCTGATTTTTGTACTAATTTACGTTTTTTTGACTTTTGCATATAAGCCGTAAAAAATAAACCCCCCCAAAAAAAATATACACATATCAACCTTGAACGGAAACAGAGATATTTCATGATTAATTTAATATTAGGGATTTTAACTAGGTAAATTTTATGGTTTGTAACCCAATACCCTATGAAATTCAGTGCGTTTGACTAGTTATCGAATGGGGTTATAGCTACGATTCATGGCAACTGGCAATAAGCCATTAAACATCAACAATCAGGAAGTTCCCTGACGACCAAATCATTCCCGTAACTAGGCTTTGTCAAGCAGTAAGAATTAAATAAAAGCAATGTCTGACACATTTTCCTCAACTCATCCACTTCTGAGTGTTGCTCACTGGGACACTCAGACTATCAGCTACAGCTTCTATAACAATGCCAACGGTGGTTCTTATTACGGAGATGAAACGGGGGTTTCAGAGATATCAGAAGAAACCAAAGACAATATCAGAAGCATCTTCGAAACTCTGGAAAGATACCTTGATGTTGATTTCCATGAGGTACCAGATACGACAACAGACTATGGTCTATTGCGCTACATGGTATCTGATGGTCCGGGCTATTCCTATGCCTATTTGCCTGAGGGATTTAACTTCAATTTCGGCAATGGGTGGGATGTGGCCGGGGATGTGCATTTGAACCCAGCCTACGACACCACAGGTAAGAACGGAAACGGATTTGCTGACGACCCAGGGAATCATGGCTACATGACCCTGATTCACGAGACATTACATGCTCTGGGTTTCAAACATCCTAATAAATACGAGGACCATGATCACGGTCCATTTTTGCCCTTTAACGAGGACAATACCACCAACACAGTAATGTCGTATAACTTTGCTGGGAAATCAGCGATTACCCCAATGATTTACGACATTCAAGCATTACAGTTAATCTATGGAGCTAGGGAGTATAACCACGGGGATACTACTTACTCCTTTGACAGCGTTTATTACTACACAGATGGTAGTGAGGATTATGGTGCAACCAAACCGATTAAGCAAACCCTCTGGGATAGTGGTGGTGAAAATACTTTAGACTTTTCAAACCTGGCTTTTTTGAATACAGGTTACCACTTTGATATGAATGAGGGGGGTATTATAACCACCCAAAACTCTTACAATGGTAGCTCTTATAAAGCTAGGACCGATGACAGCGGAACAAAATACCTTACGTCTGAATCTGGAACTGCGATCGCATTCGATACAATTTTTCACAATCTGATCAACTCCAGCAGTAACGATTACATCATTGCCAATAGTGCAGCCAATATCTTTAGCGGTTATGAATTGGGAATTTCCACGGGTGATGATATTATTGAAGGTTGGAACTATCTAGATACTTTAGATCTTTCCGAATATGCTTCCTCTAGTGTAACCCAAACTCAAGAGGGTTATGACCTGATTCTTGATCTAGGCTGGGATAGTTCGATTACCCTCAAAGACTACTATGCAGTCTCTCAAAGCGATCGCCTTAACATTACCTTCGAGGAGGATAGTCAACCACCTGTATGGGAAGAGATTATTATTCCGGACACCATAACAAATATTAGCGACGTTCAGTATGTGGCAGAGGAGCCTCAACCTACCAACACTGCTCCGACGGATATCACCCTTGATGGCAGGAGTGTCAAAGAATTCAGTAAAAATGGCACTACCATTGCTAAGCTGACTACTAAGGATGTTGATTCCGGAGATAGCCATACTTATAAATTATTAGATGATGCTCAAGGTCGCTTTAAAATTGATGGCAATCGACTAAAAGTCAAAAATGGCCACCTCATAGACTTTGATGACAACTCTAGTCACTCGATCAAAATCCGCACCACCGACTCCGGAGGTAAAAGCTACGATAAAACTTTCACCATTGAGGTTCTTAACCAGAATTTTGCTCCGACGGATATCACCCTTGATGGCAGGAGTGTCAAAGAATTCAGTAAAAATGGCACTACCATTGCTAAGCTGACTACTAAGGATGTTGATTCCGGAGATAGCCATACTTATAAATTATTAGATGATGCTCAAGGTCGCTTTAAAATTGTTGACGATCAACTAAAAGTCAAAAATGGCCACCTCTTAGACTTTGATATCAACTCTAGTCACTCGATCAAAATCCGCACCACCGACCAGGGGGGTGAAAGCTACGAGAAAACTTTCACCATTGAAGTCCTTAACCAGAATTGGAAAAGCAAATCGATTAGGGGAGACCGTTACGATAATCGGCTTGAAGGCGGTCATGGTGATGATAGGTTTTGGGGTAATGGCAATAATGACACACTAATTGGTGGCTCGGGTCATGACACTCTTTCAGGAGGTTCTGAGGATGACACTCTTGTTGGAGGTTCCGGTAACGACTTTCTCAGAGGAACTTGGGGCAATGACAATCTCTATGGTGGGTATAATGATGACACTCTCGGAGGTGGTCAGGGAGATGACTACCTTTTTGGGGGTGTTGGCAATGATAGGATCATGGGAGATGTGGGTAACGATACCCTAGAAGGTAGTTCAGGTCAGGACACTCTAAGCGGAGGTTCGGGTGATGACCTCATCGAGGCTGGGACAGAGGATGATACTCTCAGAGGAGGTGAGGGAAATGACACCCTCAAAGGTGGCTCTGGCAATGACTACCTTAGAGGAGACCAGGGAAATGACAGCCTTGAGGGTGGCTCTGGTAACGACTATTTGATTGGAGCTTCGGGTAATGACAGTCTTGATGGCGGGAGTGACCATGATACCTTAAAAGGTAGCTCTGGGAATAACTATTTGATCGGAGGTTCGGGTGATGACCTCCTCGACGGTGGCCGGAACCATGATAGTCTTGAGGGTGGCTCTGGCAACGACTATTTGATCGGAGGTTTGGGTGATGACCTCCTCGACGGTGGGCAGCACCATGACTTCCTTAAGGGTGGCTCTGGTAACGACTCTTTGATTGGAGGTTCCGGTAATGACACCCTCAATGGAGTTGGAAATGGTTCCCGAGGTAATGGTGAAATTGATGTTCTTGTTGGTGGAGCTTGGTCAGATACTTTTATCCTAGGAGATGATCATCGCGCTTTCTACCAGGGTAAGGGCGACAATGATTATGCAGAGATTTATGACTTAGAATCTAAAGACATCATTCAGCTCTATGGTGTAGCGGATCAATATGATTTGGTTGACGCTGATAATGGGTTACCCGGTAGCACAGCTTTATATTTTAAGAATGATTTGATTGCAGTATTACACGATGTATCTGTGAGTGATGTCAGCAGTAGACTTGAATTTCTTTCCTAATCTGACCAGTTGTAAGATTGGCAAGATGACCGAAGTTAGGGAAGATGGGGAAGAATCTACCCAGAGTCGGACTGATTTTTCTGCATGTTTTAATTTAATAGGATTGCTATACTTTTATCTGCTTTTGTTTACCAGTTACCAATTACCGACTAACTATATTTCTCATCCATTAACCAAACATTAACAAAAACGGGATAATGCCACCCTTGAGTTTATAAACTCAAGGGTGGCATTACATTTATTATTTATTTATTCTGTATAGTCTTCAGGTTCGAGTCTTGGTATTGCCTTCGTTAAAAAGAATTATCATGGATGGAATTATCATGGATTCCGTCATTAGAGGTTTCACGAGTAGCCTTATTGACCTCTTTATGGTTAGAGTTATTTCTTCCTTGCCAATGCTGATTAACTTGTGATGAGCGTTCATCAGTCTCAAGAAGTTCTAGAGCTTTTCTGTGAGATGATGGTAGGGAATCCATTGACCTAGAAGATTGTGGTGAGGTACCCCTCCAAGTTTTCCAGGCAGCTTTGACACCCTTAACCACATTACGAGTATTCTCTTTGACTTTTTGGGCTTGGTTTTTAGCACTGCTGATACTGTGGTCAACCTGTTGAACCACGTGACCAGCACTTTTGACTCCTTGATTAAGATCATCGGTCAAGTCGCTGATTTCTAACCCTGTCAGCCTAATGGCTTCTAGGGTCGGTGGTAATTCCCGATTTAGGGTATCAGCTAATTTTTCCACACTATGAGCTGCCCGCGCTAACTCTTGTACAGCAGGCAATAATGTTACCAAAACAGCGGTTAAACTAACTGCTACGAGCAGAAAGGACAGCCCGAGCCAAAATAGAGGATCAATCACAAAAAATCCTAGGATGTTGGGAAGCCCCGTCTATGGGGGAGAGGGGTGATGACCGTTGATTTATTATACAGGTTAATCTATGCTATGATTCGGTAACTAGCAATGGAAAATCGGAGTTTACAACTTTTTTGTTCAAGCCGATACTTTTTAGCTACCAGAATCTACCAAAAGCAAATTCTGGCTCGCCAATGCAAGCTGATTGCTCAGCCAGGGTGTATCTACCAAAGCCCGCAGAAAAATTCCACGAGCACCATTGATGTCTCTATCCATCATCTGGCCATCGATTTTTGATTTGATGATTTTACTGCCACCAATATTGATTAATTCACCAGTCCAGCTGACGGTCTTGCTGGTATAAGCTTCGCAGACATCAACAACAACTTTCCCATTTTCGCTTGCTTTATGCTTAAGGAACTCTTTAAACCGATAATGAGCAAAAGAGAGCATATTACGAACCGTTTTAGATCTAAGTTTCCGATTCGGCTTTTTGGACATCTGAGACGTCTCAAATGTTGGAAGCAATATTACGTCAAAGTTGTCAACTAGGAATCTGGCAGCCTTGTGATGTAACTCGTTGATAAAGTTTTGGATTTTGATTATTATCCGCCTGGCAGCTTTTCTCATTCGATATTTTCCCTTGCCTTTAGCCTTACTGATTTTTGAGATCAGATTATCTAGATGTTGACAAAGTCTTTGAATCCTAGAAAAGTCGCCATGGCCAATTTTTCCAACGGAAGTCTCGCTAAAAAATGTCAAAAAAGTCCTAACACCAGGATCCAAAGCAACTACTCTACCTTGGCTTTCGGTCTTAAGGTGAGCTGTTTTGTAAGGGACTACTAGGTAATAATCCCCATTGGTGCTAGTTAATCGACAATCACAGATGTTCTCGGGGAGTGTTTCAGTAAAAGTTAATTCACCTAACTTTGTGTGGTAAATTCCTTGAGCCGAAACAGCCGACTTAGGGATGTAGCAAGATTGAACGGGATTCTTGCGAGACCTAAATCTAACCCGATTAAACTGCCCAGTCAAATTGTATTTTTTCTTGGCCTCCCTAACGGCGGTGCAAGCATCCTTAATCGCTATTGATTTGATTTGATAAGGTACTGCCTTGCACCAGTCGGGAAGGTCATTTAATATATCAGTCTTAATGGCAAACCAGTTAGCTTTTACTTCGCCATTTTCAAGTATTTTGACGGTTTTATTGAAAACATAACGGGAAACCCCAAACCACTGACGAATCATTGAGCGCTGTTCAGGGTTTAGGAACACTCGAATCTTCTTGGATTTTTTGGCCGTATTTTCGGAGTCCGTGGACACGGCTTGAGAAGACGTGAATAATGGAGATAATATCTGCGGTAAGTTCCGATTCCGGACAACTTTCAGGCTGGTCGAGAACCAAGATTTTTCCACCGTTGAGACTGACCAAGTATTCAAAGAGTTCAAACCCAAATCGGGTAAGTCGGTCTCTACAGGCAACAACAATCGTGAGCTGATCACAGCGCATAATTCGTTCCAATATGGCTCTAAGACCTTTTCGCTTGTAGTTGAGTCAACAGCCGATATCTTTGATGATTTCCGCTTCCGGGAAGAGGGAGTGCATGTATGCGATTTGCCTGGCGATATCGTCAAATTGTTTGCTACTACTGACTCGGCAATAGCAGATAGTAACTGCTTGTCTTGCTTGTCGTCGTCCAAGGCTAAGCCAGCTTTCGGTGTCAAACAATCTGGTTCCACCTGGCGTTTTTTCACATTTGATCGTCCCATGGTCTGCGTACTTCCTTAAAGTGTTCCTCGAGAGTCCCGTAAGTTCGACCGCCTTAGGTCGGCTACAAGTGCCATGGCTCTAATCTACCAATTAGTTGTAGATTTTGTAATATTAGTTGACACTTTTGCTAACTGTCACACAACCCTCGCCTTCAGTAATTAAGCTTAAGTCAACTTAACTGACTAGCCAGCGTGAAGTCTTGATAAAACACCCTTGAGAAAACACCATTAAGCTCGCCCAAACTTTAATCAATTGTATGCTATCAGTTTTCGTGACATTTGACAACGTATTTGACAAGGTTTAGTGATATTATTGGCTAATACTTGCAGCATTATGATAAATTTTTCCATTTCCGATCTTCGCGAGTCGGCTAGCCCACACAAAAACAGGGCGTTGTCCTTGTAGGGAGATAATTTATGGATAAGGGGAAGAGGGGGAAGAAGCGGAAGAAGGGGAAGTAAGAAAAAACCCATGACATCTGGCCAATCGGCAACACCAAAACAAGAAGTAGACCTTCTTACCCCCCGTCCGGGATGCCTAAAGCTAATGTTGATTAGCGGACGAGTTGGACTCTGCGGCAACTTCCGACTCGGACTTTATTGGCTCTACGCTTTCAGCCACAGAAGCTTTTTCAGCCACAGAAGCTTCAAGACCTGCTGCGATCGCTACCTTTAGTCGAGCTAGGGTATCATCCCAGTTACGCAGTGTGGAATCGGAAAGGCGATCTGCCTGTAGTTGCACACTGCTAGAAAGATCTTCGGCTAATTCGGGTAAGGCATCCGCCGATTTTTTCAAGAGCTTGCGTGTATCGCGACCAGTACGGGGGGCAATTAGTAACCCTACCACTGTTCCTACGGCACTACCCAATAGCATGCCACCGATAAATGCTCCAGCACTTTTTTTTGACATCTTTTGATTTGTTTTCCTACAACAGTTTTAGATAAATGGGATGGATAAAACTTTAATAGTAAATGGTTTTGGTTTATTATCCTACAAGTAGCTTGATAATTGATCAGTAGTTAGTAGGCTAAGAGTGTAGGGTTTCTCACGACAGGTACGGTGAGACTGATCTAAGTTGCCCCTTGGGCTTGGTGAGGGCTATGCTGGGAATACTACAACCCGATACTAGTCATAACCCGATACTAGTGCGATCGCTCTCGAGGCACTAAGCTGTTCTTGCTAGTAGGTTTATAACTAAAGCGCCACCTAAATCCTCCAAATTTTTGAAGCATACCCAACAGTAGAAAAATTTGCTTGAGTGTGTGTAGCTGAAGCTGTAATTTTTGATACTGCTCTCTCAAACCATGAATACCTACTTGCCCAAGAACAATTGCCTTGGGAGCACTATATAAATTGTTATAGATACGGCGTTCAAGCCTTTCCAAGCGATTAGCGATAGATGAAAGCCACTGTCCCAATCGCCACACTTGGCAAGCAATGTATAGACACAAGAGGGAGAGCAGAATGTTAATAACGATTACAAGTATCATAATCAAGATACCAGTGATACAATTGACTTTAAAATGATGATAGTATGGCTAAGGTTGGGCAACTAGGAGAGAAGTTAGTCGCTAGGTGGTTACAAAGCCAAGGCTGGGTCATCCTAAACCATAGCTGGCGCTGTCGATGGGGAGAGATTGACCTAATTGCCAAAGGAAACCTGGTGGGATTGGCTTTTGTCGAGGTTAAAACTCGCAGTCGAGGGAATTGGGATGCTGATGGTATCCTAGCAATTACACCACAAAAGCAAGCTAAACTCCGGCGTACAGCTGAGTTATTTCTGTCAGAACATCCAGATTTAGCTAATTTACCGTGCCGATTTGATGTTGCTCTTGTCCGTTGCCAGTGCCTGAAGCAACCTTTACAGTCTACAACCACAGATCAAGAGATCGAATTTCCGATCGTTGAGCTAGCTCAACCGGTATTGGTGGCAGGGTATAAGCTGATTCTACAACACTACATGCAGTCAGCTTTTGATTAGCTACTCGGCTTGGGTGTTGGGTTTGGCTGCTAGCTCATCCTTTCTTAATCGTCAAGATTGCCTTTTGGCTTGCTTTTGCCTGATTTTTTCGGGACTTGCTTCAAGGCAATAGTGAGCGCCCTTTATCTCAACAAACCTTGAGAGGCTTCCCAGGTGGGAGTGTCACAAACATACGATTTTTTCAGGCAGACAGATTCTCCAGTATTACCTAATCTTAAATAAGAAACAGATACCCATTGTCATAGCTTGGTATAAACTGAATCATATCCATCACTCCTCAAGAGTAGAAAAATGGAAAGCCTCACCATTGCTATGGTCGAGTGGATCATAAAACTGTTCCGCGTTTACCTGGTCGCTGGTTTGATTTTTGCGGTTCCTTTCGTCATCTTTGGGGTGCAACGGGTTGATCCCAATGTCCATGGATGGGCGATCGGCTTTCGCATTATGATCATTCCCGGTGTGACTGCCTTCTGGCCGATGTTTGCCACTCGCCTGTTGAGAGGAAAAACTCTTCCGACTGAACGCAATGCTCACCGTATATCGGCCAAACGACTGACCTGAAAGGGAAATGCTATGATTCTCGCTCGCCGTAAAACTCACTTTTATTCCTTTGTGGTACTAGCAGTTGTCCTACCAGTGTGCTTCTTGGCAGGGATTTTACTGCGTCCTAGTTACGAACCAGTGGATGTAGCTACCAATAAATTATTTACACAGGCAGGGTTCGTGACACAAACCCAACCCAGAAAAGAAATTGGCTCAACTAAACTTGAGGATGGAACATTTCGGTTTCATGTTGAAACCTTTGTCAATTACCAAGGCAAACTGGTCATGGAATTGAAGTCTGATTCTTTGCTCCAAGTTCCTGACCCCTTGCTGTATTGGGAAGCTACTAAGGAAGCCCCCACAGAAATTAGCGATCGCTCTATACTGCTAGGCAATCTGGCAGGGTTATCTCGTAAACAATTTTTGCTTCCTGGCAGTGTGCGAGGTAAAGCGGGACATTTGCTGATCTACAGCCAGGGGCAACAGAAGCTTATTGCAGCTCTACCATTGCGAGCAAAACTGACTACAGTTTATCGTTATTAGTGCTTAGTAAATAAACGAAATTTTACTGATAGTTAATAATGAATAATTACCAATGAATAATGATCAATATAGCGGTTTTTAGCCTAATGAGGTACACAAAACTTTTTACCTCTTTCCTCTTCCGACTTTACTGCTCCCTGCTCCCTGCTCCCTGCTCCCTAAAAGCCAAAAAATTGTACCTTACTAGCTTAAAAACCGCTATAGCAATAGCAATTAACATTTAGTACAACAATGAGTGTTGCCTATAAAGCTGTTCTGTGGAACCGCCAAAAGTTTATTTACGATGCTATCCTTCTGAGCCTAGTTATCCTTTATATTGTACTTTTTATCAATGTTACCCAGTGGTTCGATAGCAACATCGACATCAGGGGAGTCAGGATTCGCGCCTTTGGCTCAGCTGCTTTCATCCTGTTGCACGTCATCTTATCCATTGGTCCGCTAACTCGCCTGAGCCCAAAATTCTATCCCCTGCTCTACAATCGGCGTCATATGGGGGTTACGATGTTCTTCTTGGCTCTCCAGCACACCCGCCTTGGCCTGCAATGGTACCACGACTTCGGCAATCTCGAACCTCTGGTTAGTCTGTTTCTGAGCAATACTAACTATCTTACCTTTATTCGCTTTCCCTTCCAGGTTTTGGGATTTGTTCCCCTGGTGATCTTGTTCCTAATGGCAGCCACTAGCCACGATTTCTGGCTGGCTAACCTAACGGCTCCGGTTTGGAAAGGTTTACATATGAGCGTTTATCTTGCCTACGGACTACTGACAGGTCATGTCCTGCTAGGAGCACTGCAAACTAACAAGCATCCAGTTCTGACCCTTGCTGTTGGTGTTGGACTAGTGTGGATTGTGGGAGTGCATTTGGCAGCAGGGATTCGGGAGTTCGGGCGGGACAATCAGGATCTTGTTACAGGAAACGAAGAATTTGTGGATGCGGGCAGCATCGCAGAAATCCCGGAAAATCGAGCTAAGATAGTCACTCTCGGAGGCGAGCGGGTGGCAATTTTTAAGTATGACGGTAAGATTTCTGCGGTTTCCAACGTCTGTCAGCATCAGAATGGCCCTCTAGGGGAGGGAAAAATTGTGGATGGCTGCATCACCTGTCCATGGCACGGCTACCAGTATCTACCAGAAAATGGTGCTTCCCCCCCACCCTTTACAGAAAAAATCCCTACGTTTGATATTAAGTTAGAAGGCGATCGCATTTTGGTGAAAACTATACCGAACCTTCCTGGTACCAGCGTTAGTCCTGCTGTAATTGCTATGGAGGAACAGAGGTGACTACCAACAGCGAAGGTCAAAACACCGATGAATTTTATATCGGTTATGGTAAGGTGCCGACCGGCATCAAACGGTTTTTGTTAATATTGATTCCGGTCTTAGCCCTGGTGATTCTGATTCTAGGGGCTGTCTTCCCCTTAATTCATTACCAGTTTAATTCTGGAAAGGTCAATAAGGCTCAAGAGTTTGAAGGGTTGCTGTTAGGACAACCTGTTCCTCACTTGCTGGTACCCCGTCCAGGGGATACCTCCTCCCAAGCCCCCTACTCTCGCTACTTGCTCACGGGTCCGGGAAAAACCTCACCCAAGTCCAGCGTCTTGGATCAAGTGGGAAAGTGGGTCAAGCTAACCGGTAGTCCAGTTTATCGCAACAACCTTACGGTGATAGCAGCTCGCTCTGCAGAGGCAATTGACCCTCCGTCCGGAGCAGTGAAACCGGATGCGGGTAAATCTTTGGGTGAGTTCTCCCTCTTAGGAGAGATTTTAGACAGTAAATGCTACCCAGGGGTGATGAAACCAGGACAAACTAAAACCCATCGCTCCTGTGCCATTCGCTGCATCAGTGGTGGTGTTCCTCCGGTGTTCTTAGTACACAATCAGCAGGGGGATAATCTTTATCTGCTCCTAGTAGATCGGCAAAACCAGGCGATTAACTCCCGGATTTTGGATAAGGTAGCTGACCCTATCCGCATCACTGGGGAAGTAGTTCAATATGGGGATATGTTTGTTCTCAAGGCTGACCCGGAAAGTTATGAGCTGGTGACTCAGTAAACCTGGGGATGATGGGCAATCGATGGGTAACGGAATTACTCACACTCCTCCGATTCCCCACGCTTGTAGAGAATTTGACAAATGATCTGATATATGTATTAACAGAAAAGGATAGATTTAGGTATTCCTATCCCCCCCTTTTAGGTGTTACCTAGTCATTGATTTACCCATTGCTCTGATTACTGGACTAATGCTTCTCTAGGAAAGGATACACCACTCTTCCTCAATAACGGAAATGATTGCCAATAGTATCAATAACCTTAATCCCAAATTGCTGCTAGTTGTCTCCCGGGCCCTGGCAGCATTGCGACCCTCGGTGATTGCTTTCCTAATTGCCAACGCTAGTATGCTCAGTGGCGGGAAGGAAACACCAATATCGTTTTGTAACGTTCTGTTTGTTGGCAATCTCTGTGCCTCTTTGGCAGTGGTGGCTTTTTTTGGAGCGATTCCTATTCTAAATGAACTCAGAAAGTTGAATGTAAAGCTGCTTCTGGGACTGTTTATTAATGGTTGTTTAGCAGCCTTACTGTCTGCACTGATTTTCCTGGGACTACAACACACTACTGTCACCAATGCGGTCTTATTGGGGCGATTTGGTCCGGTACTCTATGCTCTGGCAGGAGCAATTTTCTTTGGCAAGCGTATTCTGAAATGGGAATGGATTGGCTTTTCTCTGATTGGCGTCGGTGTTGTTGCTATTGTTTTCACAAGCAGTAATTATCAAATCAATCAGGGAGACCTTTTAATCCTGGGATCAACGTTTTTGTATGCAGTTACTTCGATTATCGGCAAGTTGACCCTTTCTAAACACAACAGTTTGTCGGTAATTGTCTTCAGCCGTAACTTTATATCAGCTGTAATATTTTTCGCGATCGCTAGTTATTTATTTGGCCCGTCTCATTTTGGAGATGTCTTTTCAGGTCAGCTTTGGATGGTGATGAGTATCTATGCGCTAATTATCATCGTGATTACCCAATTTCTATGGTACGCTGCCCTGGAAAAGTTAGACTCGAAGACGGTAGGTAAGTGGACTGTATTCTCCCCCGTATTTGGGATAGTTTATGCGCTAATTCTCAATGGAGAACGCCCTTCACTGATGCAAGTAATAGCATTTATTGTGATCATGATTGGAGTGTCGATAACTAACTTTAGTAAACAACAGCCCCAACCGATAAAGGAAATTGCAGCTAGAGGAGAAAGTTCTGCATCTTCTATGTAAGTAGATAGCAGTTCTAAATTCACTGAGGTAGTTACTAGGAGTGGGTAGGGAGTAGGGAGTAGGGAGTAGGGAGTAGGGAGTAGGGAGTAGGGAGTAGGGAGTGGGACAAAAATCGGTGTACCTCATCAGTATGATAATTGCCATCAAAGGAGTAGAAAAGACTTAGCAATCGGTATAGTTTAATCAGCTTGTAATTTAATGAAAGTAAGAAGTAATATAAGAAGTAATGTAAGATGAAATTACTTTCCATTTGCAATCCTTCTCGATACTCTAGTCCGTTACTGGACATACCCATCTTTTACCAACGGCTAGCGGTAGACGAACGATTTGAATTCTTCCACATCCCTACTGAGGGCGTCTTCACCCAAGGAGCAAATACTAAATTGATTCAGGTAGCTCCGGTGAAGGGAATACTACCTTACACTACCTTTCTTGAATTAGATTCACAAGTCCGGGATTGGCGATCGCTAGAGGAGTTTGACTTGGTATTTTGTCGCACCTTAAAGCCTTTTCCTGAAGGATATCTAGATAGACTACGATTGTGGGAGCCTTTTGTAAAATTTGTCAATAGTCCTACGGGAATTCATGAGCAAATTCAGCAAGAATTCCTGCTCAAGGTAGCTAGTAAATTTACACCAGACATGGTAGTAACCGATAGCTGGATGGAAGCATTGACTTTTTTTGAAAAGCACCAAGTTATTGTGGCTAAGCGATATAATAGTTGTGGTGGTAGAGGAGTTTTTAAAATTTGGTATCATAATGGTCATTTTTTAGTGGACAATCCGTTTTCACGGACCAGGGAGTTTACTAACTTTTCCGAGGTGATGAATTATCTAAAAGGTTCCACAGGCAAACCACTACAATTTGTGCAATACTTGCAGCGAGTTGATGCGGGAGATAAGCGGATTGTTGTGGTAGATGGAGAAATTTACGGTGCCTATATCCGCCGCTCGAAAAGTGGTCATTGGGTGCATAATGTCAGCGTAGATGGAGAATGTTTTTTATCAGATATCAGCTCTGAAGAAAAAGAAGCAATTGACGCCACCTTTGAACACTATCGCTGTCGGGGTATACATACCTTGGGATATGACTTTTTGATGAATGATGAGGGGAACTGGTGCATTAGCGAAATCAATGGAGGAAATATTGGTGGCTTTGCTAGATTAGAACTGTTAACTAACCAATCGATAATGGAGCGATTGTTCACCTGGATGATTGAGTTTTCTCGAAAGCCGAGAAAAAAGCTATAGTTGTGTTTGGTTGAAGATTAGGAGTGTTTAGTTCTCTAAATTATAATTGAGAGCGAGGAAATAATTAGGGCAAAAAAAATAAGTGCAGAAAAATGTCAAATAAAAAAGAGAATTTCTGTGCAGATTTACCAGAGCCTCCCAACATTCTGGTAAGGCAATATAAAAATACTGATTTTCAAGCAATTGCATCTATTTATAACGAGTCTATCGCTGCAGGCAACAGA
>NZ_JAAHFV010000569.1:0-2577 GCF_010672755.1 Moorena sp. SIO1F2 | reverse complement strand
TTTGTTCCGAAGCTAGGGCAGCAAACATTTGTGCTGCGATCCCTGGTTGTCCAACCATGCCAGCACCGACAATACTGACTTTGGCAATATCGGCATCCAGGAGAATTTCACTACACCCAATCACTGGTGCGATCTGTTGTAGGGCTTTCTGAGCCATTTCTGCTTCGGCTTGAGGTACTGTGAAGGCAAGATCCCTGGTGGCAATTCCATTAATGATTCGACAGCGTTGGGACTGGATAATCATATCAATACTAATATTGTGCTCTGCCAAGGTTCCAAATATCTTGGCTGCCATGCCTGGACGATCGGGAATTTGACGAATGGCTAGACGGGCTTGCTTGATGTCTAGGGCTACACCTCGAACGGGGGGATGGGTGATCTCGCTGGAGTGGTCACTATCTGCTGCTTGATCTCGAATGGGTAGATGAATGGGGGTATTGTTGATATCGAAACAGTTACACAAGGCCGCGATCGCGCGATCGCATTCGAGGGCATCAATCACACAGCTGACTTTGATTTCGGAGGTGGAAATCATCTCAATGTTGACACCGGCATCCGCTAAAGCCTGGAACATCTGAGCTGCAACCCCAGGACGTCCAATCATCCCTGCTCCAGTGATCGAGACTTTAGCAATATCCCTACCGACCATCACTTCTGCTTCTTGGGTATCGGGGGTGGTTTGGCGACGCAGGGCGGGAGCAATGGCTTCGGCTACTGCTTCCGCTCGATTGATCATAGCGGTATTGACGGTAAAGGCAATATCATTAGTATTCTGTTCGTGAATGGACTGGATAATTAAATCTACATCTAGGTCTTGAACTGCAATTTCACCAAACAACCGTGCTGCTACACCAGGGGAATCGGGCACTCGTAATAGGGCTATTTTTGCCTGGTCGGTGTCATATTCTACGGTATTCACTGGTCGAGCAATTTCTAACCCCTCTAAGGAACGGGGGGGAGAGCTTGGGGAAATTACCCTAGTGCCAGGTTCATCGCTCCAGCTGGATAGGACTACTAAGGTTAAGCCATAGTTGCGTGCAATTTCTACGGCACGGGGATGGAGGACTTTTGCCCCTAAGCTAGCTAATTCCAGCATTTCATCAGCGGTAATTTCTGGCATCAGTTGAGCATCCGGTACGATCCGGGGGTCAGTGGTTAATATCCCCGGTACATCGGTATAAATTTCACACCGAGATGCCCCCAGTGCTGCGGCTAGGGCTACGGCTGAAGTATCAGAGCCACCCCGACCTAGGGTAGTGATTTCTAATTCATCAGTGCTGGTGATGCCCTGGAAACCAGCAACTACTACAACTTTCCCGTCGTTCAAACATCGCTCCAGCCGCTGGGTTTCGATTTGCAGAATCCTAGCGCTACTGTGCTTAGCTTCTGTTACAATACCCACTTGAGCGCCAGTGAGGGAAATAGCTGGTTGCTCTAATTCCTGTAGGGCCATGGATAATAGAGCAATGGACACTTGCTCACCGGTGGATAGCAGCATATCCATTTCCCGACGACAGGGATTAGGGGATATGGCTTTCGCTAGTTGTACCAAACCATCGGTAGTCTTACCCATAGCGGACACCACCACTACCACGGAATTGTTTTGTTGGACTGTTTTGAGAATTCGCTGGGCAACGGCTTGTATGCGTTCCACAGAGCCAACCGAGGTACCACCGTATTTTTGGACAACTAGCGCCATAAGCTTATTCCACTATTTGTTTCGTTGTTTGACTCCCGTTTCCAGGATTGAGTTATCGCAATTCCCTGCATACGTTAACAGAAGAGTAAATAATTGTCAACAAAAAAATATTTTTTCAGTCTCTTGTTTCTAGGGAAGTATTCAGCAAAACCCTTCACCAAATTAAATCAAGATACAACACAAAACCAGGCAAAACTTCTTCTCCCGATAAACTACTGGGAGACTCTAAAACTTCAACATCTCTACTTGGTCGATAAATTTCCAATTGTCGCTCTTTACGATTAATCAACCAACCTAAACGAGTGCCATTGTCTCGGTATTCTTCCATTTTTTTTCGAATTGCTGTTATGGGATCACTAGGAGAACGTAACTCAATCACAAAGTCAGGACATAGGGGCAAAAATTTCTCTTGCTGTTGAGGAGTTAAACTATTCCAGCGTGCTAAGGGTATCCAAGAAGCATCGGGAGAACGGTCTGCTCCATTGGGGAGTTTAAAACCAGTGGAAGAATCGAAAGCAATTCCCAACTTGTTTTGACGACTCCAGGCTTGAAGTTGGTAGCCTATTTCTAGATTACGGTTTCCTGTGCTGCCGCCAGTAGGTGACATAATAATTAAATCTCCATTAGCATTGCGTTCAAATTTTAAATCGTCGTTGTCTTGACAAAGCTGGAAAAATTGCTCGTCGGTAAGGTTAATTGATTGGAGATCAAGGGTTAAAGTGCTCATGATTGTTTAGGAAAGGGAGTGGGGAGTAGGGAGTAGGGAGTAGGGAGTAGGGAGTAGGGAGTAGGGAGTAGGGAGTAGGGAGTAGGGAGTAGGGAGTAGGGAGTAGGGAGTAGGGAGTAGAGACCTAAGTGTATTTTATAATTATAATTAA
>NZ_JAAHFV010000568.1:0-2623 GCF_010672755.1 Moorena sp. SIO1F2 | reverse complement strand
CTATTCCCTATTCCCTATTCCCTATTCCCTATTCCCTATTCCCTATTCCCTATTCCCTATTCCCTATTCCCTATTCCCTATTCCCTATTCCCTATTCCCTATTCCCTATTCCCTATTCCCTATTCCCAGAGCCGCTGTTCCCTGTTCCCTAAAATCCAAAAATTATGTACCTCACCTAATTGAAAAATGCTAGAGATCACAACATACATATAACTATCCAGAAAATAACTAATATAAAAATATTGAGTTTATCTTTCATCGAAAACTAAGCCATGTTTATAATCGAACCATAGGTTTTATTATAAACATGGCTTAGGCAGTAATTATACTGGTAAGGTGCCTTAATAAGGTAACCTACTACTTATGGCCTTTGGAGTGATAGCCCTTAGAGTGATAGGGTTTCGAGTCCAGTTTTGGGTAAGTCCTAAGCAAAAATGATTATTTTATAAATCTTGAACTTTTATAAATATTTAAAATTGATAGCTATATAGTTTATATTTGAGTTGTGAACATACTCCCAAAGGCCAAGAGGCAAGAGGCAAGAGGCAAAAGGTAAGAGGGTAAACAGATCCGGAGTTTTATTCTCCAATAAAAAAAGACCATACAGGTTTACATCTCATGTGTAAACGCTATATAACGTCTCTACATGTAAGCAATCAGCTAACGCGCCAAGGGCTTTAGCTGATTGCCCTTGGCTAAATACTTAGGTAATTGAAATTACGTATTTAAACATAACTTTGCCAACTCGGATCAGTTACTGGCTCAAGCCTCTCCAGGCGATCGAACCCATTAGCATTCATCAGCCAGACACTATTTTGTCCATCGTCGAGATTGCGCCAGAGGATATCATCGAAACCATTGTCATCGATGTCGAGGGTACCATGGATTACCTCCTGACCAATACTTATTGGTGAGTCAATCAACACTGATTCAATGTACTGAGTCCCTTCCATCCTCCAATAGTAAATAGTTTGGTCTTGAGTATTGCGCCAGATAATATCCCCATCACCATCTCCATCCAAGTCTCCCGCTGCCCTCATTTCCCAAATACTAGTGACTGGTTCCGATGGAATGGACACCTCCTGAGCGACATTGGTGCCATTCATTAGCCAGACTTTATTTTCCCCAGTGGAAGTATTGCGCCAGAGAATATCCTGTTGTTGATCACTGTTGAAATCTTCCGTGCCACGAATCTCCCAGTCTAAGCCTAGAGTTGGGGTTATGGACACTGCATTCTGAAACACCGATCCTGCCATCAACCAGATGCCAGTTTCACCAGTAGAGCTATTACGCCAGAGAAGATCCTGTTGTTGATCACTGTTGAAATCCCCTGCACCCTGCATTTGCCAGGGACTGTCGGCTGGTTCTGTTGGTGAATGAATTGTTACGGCTTGAGCTAAGTCGAGACCATCCATCAACCAAGCACCATTGACTCCGGTCTCGTCATTACGCCAGAAAATAGTCACACTCTCGGTGATAGTGGATTGGTCATTGTCGGTAATGGTGAAAGTGGCACTGGGAGTCTCACCTAATTGATAGTCGGGACTATTCTCAAGGGTAATAATTACAGTTTCTTCCCCTTCTGCTATTCCATCGGCGATTGGGGTGAGCTTGAGATCTACTGACTCCTGACCTTCTGGAATAGTAACGGTACCGGTTAGGATGGGCTTGTAATCTGAGGGGCTAGCGGTGCCACTGACCGTGTAAGTTACCTCTAGGCTTTGACTAATGTCTCCGGTACGGGTGATGGTGATACCACCACTTTTTGGCACAGTTTCGGCTAATGTGCCATCAGTAGGGGTAATGGTAAGTTCAGGAAAAGTAATAACTGGGCCAGCTTCCAGTGCTGGTGTTATTTCAATAACGTCTATTCGTGCTAGTTCATAGGTTTGATTCCCCAAACTATCTGCCACGGCAGAGATTTCAATCTGATCCCCTGGAGCCAGTTCTACGTCTTTAAAGACAGGATTAGGATTGGATAAACCATCAAATATAGAACCAGTCAAGCCGATATAATTACCAGAATTGGGTGTGTCTATGGGTGGATTGTCCTGTTCTCCTGGGTTTTTATTGAAAATATATCTACTAATCGGGATATCGTTGACACGAAGTGTCAGGGTAGATCGGCCATCTAATTCATCAAAATAGGCAATCTTAAAATTATAGTTACCAGCAGGACCGTCATCTTCTGTCCAGGTTAAACGAATGAATCCTTGTTCAGTAGTATTGGTTTTGGGAATCTCGATAGCTTGACCACCGGAAGCAATGTCACTATCAAAAACTATGTAGTTTTCTAAACTCAGCCTAGTTGTGTCTTCTGCCTCAAATGTTGGCATAATTACTATTATCCTCTCCTTTTTAGGGAATAGGGAACAGGGAATAGGGAACAGTAGGAAAGAGATCCGAGTAGTTTTTGGTGTTATGGAAAATTAGTATTGGAGTTTATGCTCTATAGCAAAGGGAGTAGGGAGTAGGGAACAGCATATCTGGATCCAAAAATTATCACAATTACTACAGGAATTGCTAAATCCCAATTACTAGATTGGATCTGAAACTTTGGGTAATCGAAATCTTATTCACTTTCAATTAAATAAATTAAGAAATTTCTCATGCTTCTTATTGG
>NZ_JAAHFV010000567.1:0-2624 GCF_010672755.1 Moorena sp. SIO1F2 | reverse complement strand
TTTTTATTAAGGGTAAATCGGGTAAGTCAGCGGGATTGCTCCCGCTTCGTCCCCAAAGCACCGTGCGAACAAGTCTCCAAGTACACGGCGCAACCAATTCCAAAAGAACTCACTTATCATTGCTACTTCTTTTCCTTGACTTGCGGTTTTGTACCTTTTGGCTTTTGTTCCGTGTCTTGGAGGGTTTTGTTATCCCGGCTTTCAGCATTTTCTGTATGTCTGGTAAGTCAGCCCCCAAGGCATGGATGGAATGGTGGCAGTCCTGATGTAGATAAATCATGTTATCGTATGTGTCTTTGCCACCGAGGTGTGATGGTGTTATATGATGAACGTGAATTTCATCAAAAGCCTCTAGAGGCTGATTGCAGACAGGACAGATGTAGTTCTGTCTGTTTGCTATTTTATCCTTACCCTTCGTGAACCTTCCTTTCGCTGTCTTTTTTCTTTGCTTAAGGCTTCGCTTTTCCCAGTATTCGACCAGAGTTGGGTCATCGGGACTGAAAGTGTGTTGGACAAGCGTGTGACGTTGGATAGGTATCCATCGGAGTTTATGCACGTATGCATGTTTTTCGGATTTGTCTCCAAATACCCAGTTATCATCCCTACCTGGGCATAGGCAACCGAAATACTTATCGGCTATCCATTCCCATGATTTATTGTGATGTTTCCGTTTACCCCATCGTTTTAGCTTCCAAGATATGTAATTATCCAAATCTGAAAATATTTCTTTGGATACTGCACCGTCGTGGTAATTGCCCCATCCCCGGATTTTGGAGTTGAGGTCTTTGATTACCTTGGTGGTTGGTACTCCTTTAGAGGTTCCAAAGAGTTTCTTGAGTTCATCCTTGAATTTCTGCACGTTCTTTTTGGAAGGCTTGATGAGAGTTATGAGACCCGATTTGCGTTTTGTGGTTTGGTATTTACGGAAATTCCAGCCCAGGAAGTCAAAGCCTTCGGTTAGATGTTTTACGTTGGTCTTTTCCTCGGATAGTTCTAATCCTTTTTCAGTCAACCACTCGGAGAGTATTGCCTTAGCTTCCATCGCATCTTCTTTGCTTTCTGTTAGAACAACAAAGTCATCGGCGTAGCGGATTAGACTCCGTTTGGAGGTGTTGGACCAAGATTCTCCGGAAGAGGTCATGCAGTTTATTATCCGTTTGTACCTAATTCCTAATGCATCTTCCATGCCATGTAGGGCAATGTTAGCGCTTTTGTGGGCTGATTATTCCCCCTTGTGGAGTTCCGGTTTCTGTGTTGTGAAATACACCTTTATCGATGTACCCCGCTTTGAGCCATTGTTCCACAAGTTTTTTGGCAGGGAAGTTTGCTGTTGCATCCATTAATGGTTTGTGGGATATGTTGTCAAAACATCCTGAAATGTCTGCATCTAGTACCCACCATTTACGGTTTTTCTCGCCTTTGATGTTAAGGAATATCCTTTGTCGTGCATCATGGGTACTTCTGCCTGGTCTGAATCCGTATGATGTTGGTTCAAAGGTGGCTTCCCATTGAGGTTAAGCGTGCATTTTTGACCATGCCTTGTATGCATCTGTCAATCATGCAAGGAATTCCTAATGGACGTTTTTTACCGTTGGACTTAGGTACGTACACACGTTTTGTCGGGATTGGCTGCCATGTTTTATATCGGCTGAGAGCATCGACCATCTCTGCCCTGACTTTGGGATTTAGATTGGCGATTTTATCTACGCCAGGGGTGTTTTTGCCAATATTTAAGTTGTGCAGCCTGTCTCACGGAAATAAGTATATTGGAGTAACTACGCAGCATTAAGCGTTGTAGTTTATTCACCTTTCTCCATTTGCCTTCGCGAGTCGCGAGGAATATCCTACGTCTTAATTTCCTGACCGTCCGATAGGCTCTTTTCCAATTGATGGTATGCCAGTCGGTGGTTTGTTTTGTTACGATACCGTTTTCGGTTGAATTCGGTTCTATCTTTTCCATTACAATGAAGGTGTATTAAGTATGTAATTCCGTCCGCTCGGAATCAGCTCTGAAATTCAGCACTCTTTCAAGTTGAGGGAAAATCCCTTTATCCAACCAGTTATACGCCCTAGGCGATTTCCTGTTTCCTTTCGGATTGTTGGCATTTGCTTGGTTCAGACTTCTACCGGACTGAGAGTTATACCTCCTCTTACGATTTGGCTACCTTAACTTATCGACCTGTGTTAAGGACTCAATCTCGGCTTACCCGGTTACACACAAGGAAGATATGAATCTTTGGTTGCCGTCTTTACGCCGAGTCCGTGGGGTTCTATAAGCAAGTCGTGCTTATAATCGATTGTTCAGGACAAATTGAACTAATCCTTGGAGCTAGTATTCCCATTACCGCTTTAGCAGGAATATCCATGTTAACGACGCTTACAACGATTCTTTTCATCAACAATCATGATTCTTCCCCTAACGACCCATCACCATGCGGTATATGTCACTGGTTACGCATTACCTTCTAGCTATGAAACAAATCGATTCGGGAATAAGGTAGTCGAAACCGCCATATCCATCTCGAAGTGCTCCTTCGGGTGGGGACGTAGCTTGAACCCTAGCTACATTGGGAGATTTCGGAATCTCCACTTCCTTGAGCGTCTTTCATCGGTCGCCCTTATCC
>NZ_JAAHFV010000566.1:0-2687 GCF_010672755.1 Moorena sp. SIO1F2 | reverse complement strand
ACTAGCCCATTCCACAACACTAGCCCATTCCACAACACTAGCCCATTCCACAACACTAGCCCATTCCACAACACTAGCCCATTCCACAACACTAGCCCATTCCACAACACTAATAGTAGCCAATAGATCAGGCTTTTTCAAACATCTTCTTTTCCCAACCCATTCATTCCAAAGCTATTGAAACAGCAGTAGAAGCGAAGCCGGTCAACCTGGATGCATCGCTCCAAATTACCCATGCATGGCTTACAAATGCTGAGCTTAACATTGGTATAGCACTACCCATTAAAGTTAGGACATTGATAAAATCTCAAACGCTAATGCACCTTAATAAGGGGGAATTCCTCTTGCCTTGCGCGTAGCGCTATATCAGCTATTAGCCGTAGGCCAGGCTAGGCCAACATTTGATGCCCTAAAGATAGTGCTACTAGATCGGTACTTTTGACTAAAATAAGCTCACGGCTGACGGCACCTCAAGTAGCGTGAGCTAAAAGCTCACGGCTGACGGCTGAATGCTTACGTGGTCATTACGATCAATTTAATTGATTTTAGTGCGATCGCTAAAACTGATCCCACGTATACTAGGCAAGTTTAGCTATAGCATTTTATCATAATAAATACTTATTGTCAATAAACTGGAAATATTTTTTAATAAACCCCGCCTCGTTGTGTTTATAAACCCACAGAATGTTTCAGACAGACATCCAGGGATAGGTGGTTGTAGCTGAAACCGATTTCTACCGTTGCGATGCTCCGAAAGAGCCGCTAAACGCGCATCGCACCAGTAGCAAAAACCAACATCCCAACTCAAGGGCGTACGCTAAGCAAAACTAAGCCCACGGATCAGGACATTCTTTCCTGATTTTTTACAAATATGAGATAAACCATTAGCAGCTGTGTATACCCGCACAGCTGATCGCACAGGTGCATCTTACTGATTACTAAATTACTATGTTGGACTTCTTTTTGATCGGCGACACCAAGTGGCTGTTTGAAACTGCCATGGACAACCCCGAATTGGCTCCGTCCGTGGTTGAACTGCTCTTCCTAGAAGAGATTAAGTACAACGTTCGTGACAGCTCAATCTTAAAACACGACTATCATCTGACAAATTTAAGACAAGTCTATGTTGACACTCTCCGGTCTAAAGACCCGGGGCAGGATAGTAGTTATCAATAGTGCTAAAATAATAAGTTGCACAATATATATAGCAATTCTCATAGTCATGAGCGACATTGCTTATCCTTTTAAGGCAGAAGGCACCCACCCCTAACCCCTCCCAGGAGGGGAATGGCAGAAGGCAGCAAGGCAAGAAGGTCTTAAGGCAATAAGTGCCAATCAAAAGTGTACCTCATAGCTATGAGAAACGCTAGAAATAGTAGCAGCTAAAGATTTAGCATTGCTGAATAGCTGTTAATAATCAATCTCAGTAAAAGTTAATGTAGGGTGGGCAGTGCTTGATACAGATCAGATCAGCTGACAAAGTCCGTTGCTAGGCACTGCCCACCATCGGTGTAGCCCCAATCGGAATCTGATCCGATTGGCCGTTGGCCACGCTACGCGATTGACCGTAGGTCACGCGGGGCGCGTTCGCACTTCCCAATTCCATTAAATTAAAACCAAAAAAAATAGCCGTAGAAATACTATCCACGGCTATTTCACTGCTGTAAACGCAATTGTCTTGTCTATCAGTTTCCGAATCAATCCGGATGTGATTCTACCCGAACAAACCGGAGCCTTTGACCAGGGGGGAAACCCCCCCAGAAATTTAACCTATTAACGCCAAGTCGAAGACTTGGTTGCAAAACTAATTACTTCCCCTGGAATGCCCGTCGGCTGCAAAGGGCTCCACTCGGAAACATCTGCATACCCCAGTGCATAAAGGCTGTAAATAGTATTAGTTACTGCTTCAGGAGAGCCCTTAATGTACTTAATACGTTTTTTCTTTGGGTTAGAATCCTCAGAATTATTGTCGTGATTCGGAATAAAGTCTGTAGACATGATTAAAAAAATCAATTTCGTTTACAATGATTATTGTAATGATTATGATATAGTTTGTCAAGGGTTTTGAAAAACTTTTTTTTGGGTAAGTAATTTTAGGATAAATTGTCAGCTATCAGCTTATGTAACTTATGTAGGGTGGGCAATGCTAAATAGATATCACCTAAAAAAGCCCCTTGCTAGACACTGCCCACCCTAGGGCGTGTTTTCAAAGTTTTCCGCAAGATTATGATCCCCCCCAGCCCCCCTTAAAAAAGGGGGGAGCCATAGTCAAAGTCCCCCTTTTTTAAGGGAAACGGGGGATCTCCGAGGCAAGAAGACACACCCTACGATTAATCTAGTTGCTCTTGTTGTGTTGCTGGCTCTGGACTAAACCATTCTATTACCTTTTCATTAAGAAGTCCGCTAAACAGCCATGCCCCTAATCCTACAAATAAGGTCGCTATTATGCCGTACAGAGCAAGTTTATTTGAGAGATTCCATTTCTTCTCTGTGGGGTTCTGTTGGATTGCTGCTTGCTCGGGGTTAGAGGAAGTAGGTGACTCATTGACAGTAGCTTGGATATGGTTGAATCGGCCTTGGTATAGGTTCTATTGTTGAAAAAAAACTCAATCTCATCTACCGGATAAGTTAATTCGATCACGGGAACATCAGGATTACTAGCAAAAAATTCACTCCTGGTTTCATTG
>NZ_JAAHFV010000565.1:0-2694 GCF_010672755.1 Moorena sp. SIO1F2 | reverse complement strand
GTAAACATGATGATTATCTGGTGCGCATCGAACGAGTGGCACCGGGAGTCTCATGTTTTCCTAAGGGGGTTACGGAGATATGGAATTCCTGTGCCACTGTTGCCCAATTTTGCTCAATTTCAAGGGATCAATTTTGCTCATAGTGACGAGCTTTGGCTGAAGGTTTAAAAATTCTTGAATATTTGTTTACTATTTGCTTATTGAGGAGTATTCCTTTAGGGGAAAATTCTTGTTGGCTCATGGTATTGATGCCGTTTTTTATTTAAGGTTTCCAAGGCATACTCTGTTAATTGTTTTGAATCAGAAAATTTCCTAATTCCAGCATTTGGGTGCCACTTTACCCAGATTTTTCCGGATTGCTATCACCAATCTCGGAAAAGTGAAATGGTAGATGCACCCTGATTGACACCCCCGGTTCACTTTGGTGAGCTGGGGATTTTTTTTCACTGGGTGGTAAGGTGTTACCCACTCTATCTAGCCATCTCTATAGATTTAGTTTGCTTGCTCCTTTTCCTCTAAACACCAACTGATTAAGCGATGCAGAGGTGCGACCCGTGGCGAATTTAATTACGGGTCAAGGGCACCTAAGCGGTCTTGGGGAGGCAGAGGTGCGACCCGTGGCGAATTTAATTCGACGACTGTAAACGCACCTAAGCGGTCTTGGGGGTTCCCCCCACTCGCTATTGCCGTGGTTTCCCCCATGAGCGACTGCATCAAGACACAGTCTTAAGCACTTAAAACAGGTGAAATTGCTTTGGCAACCAGCTAATTTCCCCTTTGGTAATTGGTACTCATACCCAGCAGTGGATGTACTGAATCAGTAAGGTTTCCAGGAGAAAGGATTAGGGTTAGGTTGATCGATACTTATGATAAGCGTGTTACCAACTAGCTTAACATCTGAAATTTTCCCCAAGATACTCCTTTGGGGTTTCATCACTGTCTGCAGAGCATTTTAGTCAGCCTGACCCTCAACTTTGCTAATTCAGGTCAACAGTGGCTAATCCTTGGTATTAAGCAGTTTGTCAGTCTTAGGGAGAAGCTCTAGGTGTATTGTTTGAGCTTTATTATGGTTTTTGTAAAGATTTTGACAAGACTCGGTAATTACCGAGTCTTGGGATTTCACCCCATCGGTAGATGATTTTTGACCATAGCTTTTAGGGAGCTAGGGTCGATGGGTGATGGGGTGATCGGGAAATAGGGAGATCCGGAGCATCTTAACTTGTCAAGACTAATGCACAAACCCCCTTATCGACGATAATTACAGGGATTTCAGCCTTTAATTTATAACTAGAAAGCGGGCTTTAAGGGTCTTGATGGGTAAGTCCTGATGTCAGCTATCAGCCGTAAGCTGACGGCTGATAGCTGATAGCTGAATACTTACGTCCTGATTGTCTTCCTTTAAGAGATAAGATCCTCAATCAAGTAACTCAAAAGACTTGATCTCCAAAACCGGACCAATCATCGCAAAGGTCATCACATCCTCTCGCACCTCTCCTGTAACCGTGACCTTCAGTCCCGATTGCTTTAACTGTGCGGGAGTGTCCTTGAGTTCGTAGGTTTCCCCTGAGTCAGAAACCAGTGCCCAGGCTCCTGACCCGATGTCTTTGCGCTCAATCACGCCTGTGATGCTGATCGTCATGCTGATTGTTTCTCCCCTTGAACGGCTAAATAAGCTAGTCCAAAACAGAGCAAGGCATTGGCAATCAGGAACACCCGAGACAAAACCCCGCCTCCAAGCCAGATTAGCTCAGGTGAAACCACAGCACTCACAGCTAGGCAACTGGCCACACCGAGAGCTGAACCAACTGCTAACCACTTCCATTGCGGATGTCCTAACAGTAGGGCGATTAATATAAATGGAATCACAACACTGGCAAATAGAGGGTTGAGAAAACTGCTGCTGCCAATAGCGCTACCCAATTCTGGAATCGAACTGCCCATGACTCGGAAGGGCCATTGGGGTAAGTCAAATATATACAAACCTTTCAGGAAGAATAATCCTGAACTCCCGGCTACTAAGCCAGTGGCCAGGGACCAACTCCAAGTAAAGGGAAAATAATTGCGCAAGAACCAGGCCAGCAGGTAGGAACCTAGTACCATAGCAATCTTCGGCCACAGGGCGATCACACCACCGTCAATCCAAAAGCGAGGATTGAGATAGCCGTTATCCCGTAACCAGCGGAAGAAGTCTTGGAAGGTAATTTGTCCTTTCAGAGCCAGTTTAACCGCAGCACCAGCATCCAATTGTCCAGCACCATAGTGGTTTAGGGGGTCATCTTCTATAGCTCGGGTGGACTGCTTGAGTACATTCAATACATCAGCAGGGTCTTGAATCCCAGTAGCTTTGATTAAAGCTGCCACACCAGCTACGTGAGGCGATGCCATACTGGTGCCTTGGAAGCCAGCAAATACAGGGCTGCCTGTGTCTCCATCAATCGTCTCTTGCAAAATCTTACCATTTTCACTGCCACCAGGGGCTGAGATATCTACCCCAGCACCAAAGTTAGAGTAGGGAGCTTTCAGACCTGCGGAATCAAGGGCAGAAACACCAATAACATGGGGATAGCGGGCAGGATAAGCGGCAGCATTTTGGTTAGAGTTACCAGCAGCAGCCACTAGGACAACACCTTTGTGATAGGCATAGTCGATTGCCTCTGCCATCAGATTGCTTTCACCAGCCCCCCCTAAACTCAA
>NZ_JAAHFV010000564.1:0-2698 GCF_010672755.1 Moorena sp. SIO1F2 | reverse complement strand
TTTAAATTTCCAATACTTGATTTTAAGTATTGGAAATTTAAAGTAAACTTAAGTATTATTATATCTAGACAAAGCATCAATCCGTAGGTTAAAACAAATAGGGGCTGTTCCTTTGGTTACTCCATTAGTTATCAGCTACAGTTATTGACTTTTATCGTAGAATTTAGTATGGCAATATTTCGGATATTAGGTCGGGTAATCGATCCAAAAACCAGTGGCGTCGTTTCAGGACTAAGGGTTGAAGCATGGGATAAAGACCTTATTTTCAACAACTTGGTGGGTAGGGCCATCACTGATGACCATGGCAGCTTTGGTATGGAATTCGATGAATCCTATTTTCAAGAACTGTTTACTGACCAACGACCAGACATTTTTTTCAAAGTATTTTGTGATCAGCAACTGATAAAAAGCACTGAGGATTCAGTGCTGTGGAATTTGGACATTGGCGATACTGAAGTCTTGATCACTGTAGATAACTATAGCAAAAATAACGTTTACGAAAAATACCTACAAGCTGCTGTTCAAGGTTCTAAAGATAATCCCAAACTATTATATCTCGGTATTAAGACTTCACCATACAAACAGCAAATTAAAGATTATCCCTCCCGCCTGAACCAGAAACCGGATGGTAAACATCTAGTGTCTGTAATTAAAGCGGATAAGACTTTCAGTCCTTATCCAATCCTGGGGCAACTTCCAGATATTGATCAGCAAGGTTTGGAGTTTCTCCATCAAGACATCAAAGAAGCTTGTGTCTGTGTTGGTAGTTTTGTAGACCAAGAGTTCAAGGTAAAATGGTTGGGACGAAATGCCCTAAGTAATGACGAATTATGGAGTGGTAGTAAGATTATCCCCATTATTAATCTAGTATCTCGCCTTAATAGCAAATCTCCTAATGACGACCTCGATAAGTGTACAATTCGAGGCACAGACCAAGCTGGAAATCAAAGGGATATTCCTGTCTGTGATTTAATCACAGATGTGATCAGTTATGACTACAATACAGCAAGTTCTAATTGCTTAGGAGCAATGTTAAAGCGCTTTGCTCCCCAAATGGAATTGGAAAATTGGCTGAAACAGATTACAGGCAATGATAGCCTGATTTTCCGTGGCCGATATGGGGAAAAACCCTTTATCGAGTACCCCCAGTTGTTTGGTAGCACAACCAAAAGCATAATTCTAACTGCTGACCCTGAACCCCCTCAATGGGAAAGTAATACTATATCCGCTTATGATTTAAATCGGATGATCTCAATGGTGGGTTGGCATAATTACATACCGGAAGCATGCCAGCTACCAGGAGTTAAGTGGGATAGTCTCGAAAGTATCATCAGAGCAATGGGGAATGATCCAGCTCGGTTAATTGATTTAGCTATTAAAGAGTTGGGTTTGTTGAATGTCATTGACTCAACCGTGATTATCTCAAAACTCGGCAACGGAGTTACCAGTATTAGGAACAGAACCGAAGCAGTTTATGTCGCCCTAGTTAAATTAGTTAAGCCTAGTCTTGACGATTCCCTCAAGCCAGCTAAATTGATTACCTTCAGTATGGCGCTACGGGGAGCAAAAGTGCTTGAGCCAAGAGATTGCAATCGTGAAGCGGTGGAACTTGATGCCAGAATAGCAACAGAAGTTACAGAGATTTTGCGCAGAGCGGTGATGGGTGAATTGGTTTGAATCTAGTGTCAATTGGGTGAAGTACATAATTTTGGGATTTTAGGGAACAGGGAACAGGGAGCAGGGAGCAGGAAAAAATCCTGTGTACCTCATAAGTATGCAAAAGGTTATATCCCTCTTGTGTCACTTTGATCAATTTTCACGGTAAGTGTCCGGTTACTGTCTAAACTCCAAGTAAATGTAAGTAGTTATATCAAGTCCGGTTAATCACCTCCCAAGTAGTCTCTGGATTGTAGGCCAGAAGGGATATCATGATTAGTCAACCGGACTTGATATTATATCATGGCCAGAAACGTTTTATGCTTGGGTTTTTTAGGGTCAGGTTTAGACAAAAATTTAAAACCGTGTGGGGACAAAAACCTAAAGAAAAAAAGTATAGCTTCTCGTCTAACTACTACAAGATTTTCTTGGATATCCAAAGACGATGTGACTTTCAAATTTCTTTTTCAAACTTTCTTTTGTACGTTTTCTTTGTTCTGCAATATACTATCCCTATTTTTTTAGCGACTATCGCAGGTATTACGGCAGGTAATGAGTTATTGGTCACGTTTATTCAAGAATTTGTTTCTGATGACCAAGCTGAAAATATCGTCAAGTTTTTTATATTTTTAATTAGTCTATTAGGAACATTATTCGGCACCATAAGTGCGACAACTAACCCTTCGGAAAGCTATGATAATGCAGCAGCGTTTCATAATAAATTTTCTGAGTTTAAGATTAATTTAGCGATAGATATGAGAAATCTTGAACTTACTAATGCTATGGAAGAAGATTACCTGCAGCTTCTGAAGGAAAAAAATGCTAATCTTTCTGAATTGATTCAGGAATATAATCAGAAACGGTCGATCGACAAGAATCAAATAGAGGGAGATAATTAAGAGAGAGAGGTGTGGGGAGATGGGGAGATGGGGAGATGGGGAGATGGGGAGATGGGGGGATGGGGAGATGGGGAGATGGGGAGATAGGGAGATGGGGGAGGTTTTTATTAAGCGATGCAGCGCGGTCTTGGGGGTTTCCCCCA
>NZ_JAAHFV010000563.1:0-2724 GCF_010672755.1 Moorena sp. SIO1F2 | reverse complement strand
TGACTAGCTCCTCTAGGTGGCTTATGTTATGATTATCGGAGACTAATGTATGGGATAACGTATACTAATGTATAACTTATGTATGATTACCCTCAAGGATTATCAATCTGGCAGGTAATTAAAAATTAGCTATTAGCCATTCCAGAAGCTGATAGCTGATAGCACCTCAAGTAGCACCATCTGTAGCGCATTAGCTGATAGCTGAGCAATAAGTCCCATTAAACTGACGATACTTACCAAAAAAAATACTCCGCTGGTGAGCGAAGTAAGTAAGTTTAAAGGAGCAATGATAAGCT
This sequence comes from Moorena sp. SIO1F2, assembly GCF_010672755.1. NCBI lineage: Bacteria > Bacillati > Cyanobacteriota > Cyanophyceae > Coleofasciculales > Coleofasciculaceae > Moorena > Moorena sp. SIO1F2. The sequence goes on along the minus strand of NZ_JAAHFV010000563.1, from coordinate 2,428 downwards.
TTGCTGAACTAAGGAATGATATGAATTAGACTTGGGTAGTTAGCAAATAGTGAATTACCAATTATCCATTACTATTATCTATTACCCATTACCCTAAATCATGCCATTAATCAGCAATGTCAAATCCTTAGGTACACAATATTAAAGCTTGGTGCCGCACTCAGGACAAAAATTGTTACTTGCTACATTCTTGGCACCACAGTTACTGCAATAGATTAGCTCCGTAGCATTCTTGAGTATTGGTTTTTCCGGTAAACCAATCATTTGGGCATTACTCTTACCAGGGGCTACCATTGGGTAACAATTCTCGTCTTTGGTTACATGAACATCTAACAACACAGGACCATCGTAGGCTAGCATTTGTGCGATCGCATCCTGTAGTTCATCCCGACTGGTAACTATCATGCCCTTAACCCCGTAAGCCTGAGCCAGTTGCACAAAATCCGGCATCCCGACTTCCATATTTGACGAGGAATAACGCTGCCCATAGAACGCTTGTTGCCACTGGCGTACCATTCCCTGCCAACCGTTGTTAATAATCACGGTCTTAACATTGATGCCATATTGAGCCAGGGTACCCAGTTCCTGGATATTCATCTGAATACTGGCATCACCGGCAATACAAATCACTTGCTGATCTCGGAATGCTACCTGGACTCCCATGGCTGCTGGCATTCCATAGCCCATAGTGCCCAATCCCCCACTGGAAATCCACTGGCGCGGTCCATTATTAAGAAATTGCGCTGCCCACATTTGATGTTGACCGACATCCGTGGTGTAGTAAGCTTTAGGTGCTTGACGCCCTACCTCTACAATCACTTCTTGGGGAGATAGACTATCGGGGTATTGAGGTACCTGCAAGGGATAGTCCTGACGCCAACGGTTAATCCGTGCGAGCCACTCCTGGGTTTGATTAGGTTCTGCTGAGATATTCATTTCCTGGTAACGGCGCAACATATCTTGCAAAACCCGACGCACATCCCCTACAATCGGTACTTGGGGATAGCGGTTTTTACCGACCTCAGCCGGATCAATGTCGATGTGAATGACTTGAGCGTGAGAGGCAAACTGATCCAGTTTCCCGGTCACCCGGTCATCAAATCGCGCTCCTACAGCAATCAGTAAGTCACACTCACTAACAGCAAAGTTAGCATAGGCAGTGCCATGCATCCCCAGCATTTTTAGCGATAGGGGATGGGATTCGTCAAATGCTCCCTTGCCCATCAACGTGGTAGTTACCGGAATTTGGAAGATTTCTGCCAGTTGGCGCAGTTCATCATGGGCACCAGCAGCAATGGTTCCGCCACCAACGTAAAGCAGGGGTCGTCGTGCTTGCCGAATTAAATTTAGGGCTTGGTTAATTTGGCGGGGATTGCCCTTTAGTGTTGGACGATAGCCCACCAACTTGAGTTGATTAGCTTCCAGAGGTACGTAGTCACATTCCTCTAAACCCACGTCTTTGGGTACGTCAATCAGGACTGGCCCAGGACGTCCGGTGCTAGCGATATGGAAGGCTTCGGCAACAATCTGCGCCATATCAGCAGGGTTACGCACCACATAAGAGTGTTTTACAACCGGCAAGGTAATCCCAAAGATATCGGTTTCCTGGAAGGCATCAGAACCAATAGCAGCACGGGCGACTTGACCGGTTACACAAATTAGGGGAATTGAGTCCATGTGAGCAGTAGCTATACCGGTAACTAGGTTAGTGGCTCCCGGACCAGATGTAGCAAAACAGACACCGACTTTGCCAGTAGCACGGGCATAACCATCAGCAGCGTGGGATGCTCCTTGCTCGTGTCGGACTAGGATGTGCTGTATTTTACCAGCATCTTCCCAGTGGTATAGTTCGTCATATATAGGTAGAATTGCACCACCGGGATAGCCGAAGATATGGGTCACACCGTGACGGTGGAGACTATCGATTAGAGCAAATGCTCCTGTGCGGCGAGTGGGGGTAGTTGATGAGGCTGGGGTTGTTGAGATTACTTGGGATTGCACGCTTATCACCTCTAGTGGTAGATCGGTTCCTTAGGTGCGACCTGTGGCCAATTAAATTCGCCAAGGTCAAGAACACCTATGCTGTTAAGGGTGTTAGATTGCTGATAATAGCTGAGCAGAATTTTAGAATAACTGTTAATTTTACTACAGTACGGGTTTTGTATTTCAGTTTACTCTTAATATATGGAACTGTCCAGACAACTTGGCAGGATTTTTCCTTTGAGCACTCTGGGTCTATTTATCAGCTAGAAGCCTAAGATAAATAAATCAACTTTTTACTATATACGAGGGTTAACTATAAGTAGTTATGCTTTAGGAAAAATTTATAATTTATGGTATTATTTTTTTTTAGTGCTAAATAATTCCAACTGGCATCAAGTTTCAAATTTATATTTGAGGGAATAGGGAATAGGGAATAGGGAATAGA
>NZ_JAAHFV010000562.1:0-2739 GCF_010672755.1 Moorena sp. SIO1F2 | reverse complement strand
TCACCATCGCCCTAGATAGTGCGGAGGTTGTCTCAGGTAGCTTGTCTGCTAATCCAGTCCAATCTGGTAGAGCTCGCAGACCAATTAGAGTTGCTTTGGTAGCTGAGATGCTTAAACCCGTCATTTCTATCGTGGGCAAGGTTGCCTTAGAGTCAAACCTAAATTTAGCATCTTTGAGCCTGAATAAGCCACAAACTGAGCGTATAACCTGGGCATGAAATAGTAGTCTCAACTGCTCTGGATGCATAAATCCCTTAGTCTTCAAGTACAGACCAATAGGTTTATTCGCCGGACATCGATTTACCTGTTCATTAATTACCTCAGGGCTCAGCCAACCCCGCTGACACATCATTTTCAGCAGGCATTGGTGATCCAGACGATGGCTAACTGCCAAGATCCGACCTTGGCGCAGTAGAATATGTCGAGCTTTTATTTCTTGACTATGCCTACTTAGCTTGAATCGGAGGGTTAGTAATCCAGTTTTGTTTCCCTGATCGAGGAACTGAAACAATTCTGGGAGGGAAAATTCCGCTAAAGAACTCGTGATAGCCATTACTTGTCAATAATAAATCAATTAACCTATTACTAGGCTTAAATTTATTGATAGTCACATCACCTAATTAATAATCTCTTTTTTTTATCCATTTTTTGGGATTTTCTAGTAAAGTTATTAAATTTTAATTATTTTACAATACATTTATAACCATTGGGTTAGTAATTCCCTAAGTGTAAAGTGAAAAATTTATATCTTATGACTGATGCGTCAAATGAAGATATAAGCATCAGAGAGGAGAGGTTCAGCAGGGTTTCTGACATTGGCAATCTGACATTGGCAATAGGCTTAACTCAAACCTGGCGCTTAGATAGCTTTGCCAGTATAGCAACTTCCAGTTAAGACCATAGGTATCTTGAGTTACCTAAAATCAAAAGGATTTCTTAAATTATTCAAATAACAGTGAGCATTTTTACGAAAAATCATAGCAAATAATACATTATATTGAACTATCTGTCAAGATGAAATTCACCCACCCTACTCGAATATCAAGTCTGGTTGAATACCCATAATTAAGGGGCGGGGGCGCCGGGAGGATGGGGAGTGTAGGAAGATGGGGAGATGGCCAGATGGGGAGATGGGGGAGGTTTTTATTAAGGGTAATTATCCCGACATGATATAAGCAGTGGCAACCTTTCATATCTTTGCTGTGGCACTTTAACTAGAGTTTTGTTTCATAAATTCCTGGTATGGAATGGTGAGGCTCTAAGGCTGCCTTCAACTCTGGAATCACCCGCTTGATTTCCAGCATCAGCACCCCCTGTTTAGCTGCCTTGGTGGCTAAGACTAATAGAACAGCATACTCGCCACAGTTGGTTAGTATGCCATAACCTTTATTACCTTCTACGAAGATGCGGTCTAGAATGCCTCTGGACAATTCCGAGCCAATCCGTTCACCTAGGGATAACATAGCAGCTGACATGGCTGATACTCGTTCTTCATCCATCTCGCTCGGTAAACTGGATGCTATAGGCAGTCCATCAGGAGAAACTAAAGCAGCTCCTTGAACCTCACTGGTGCTGGTGACAAAATTTTGGATAATGGTCTCCAGCTTGGCGGTATTAATGGTCATGGTTATCCATTCCTCATCAAAACGTTACTGCTCAATCGAGTTTGTGGAAAATAGAGTGATAGGGAAAGTCTAGCCAATTATCAAGGTCTAGTTGCCATACTCGGTCGTTGCAGTAAATTCGTCGGAGATCTGGCTTGGGTTAGGATATCAGGAACTATAGCCCAAAGGTACACAAAACCTATGAAACCTTTTCCCCCATATCAGGAAGCCTAGTGTCAGACTATGGCCTAGACTCGGGTCAAATGAGCTATAATTCAGACTTTGTGGTGGCTGAAATTGCCTGGGTCGGCTTACTGGCGGGGGATTTTAATCCTAGTAAAGTGCCTGTAAAACAGGAAATATCATCCGTGAGGGTGAGAATCTAAGACCATAACGCGCCAGGGTTTAGCCTGATAAGTAAATTAATTCAACCAGTATTATAGACAAAGACTATGCGAACTCATTATTGTGGTCAACTCCGAAGCCAGCACATTGGTGAAACTGTTACCCTCTGCGGCTGGGTGTCCAGACGTCGCGACCATGGAGGTGTGATCTTCTTGGACCTACGGGATATTCGTGGTGTTGTCCAAATTGTTAGTGACCCTGAGCGTACCCCCGATTCCTATCAAGATGCCGATCACCTGCGCAATGAATATTTAGTGAAGGTTACCGGACGAGTTACTAAGCGTCCTGACGAGTCCCTTAATCCCAAATTGCCTACTGGCGAGGTAGAAATTTACGCTCTCTACATTGAACTGCTCAATAAAGTGCGTAAGCAGTTGCCATTTCAGGTGTCCAGTGCTGATACTGAGTCAGTGCGAGAAGACTTACGGCTGAAATATCGGTATTTGGACTTAAGACGCGATCGCATGAGCAAAAACCTGCAACTGCGCCATCAAGTGATTAGAGGAATTCGCCGTTACCTGGAAGATGAACAAGGTTTCATGGAAGTGGAAACCCCAGTACTAACTCGTTCCACTCCCGAAGGTGCTAGAGACTATCTTGTCCCCTCCCGTGTTAATCCGGGTCAGTGGTACGCTCTGCCCCAATCCCCCCAATTGTTTAAGCAGCTGTTGATGGTATCGGGTATGGATCGATACTACCAGATTGCCCGATGTTTCAGGGATGAAGACCA
>NZ_JAAHFV010000561.1:0-2741 GCF_010672755.1 Moorena sp. SIO1F2 | reverse complement strand
CCGCATCTTCGGCGTTCCACTCCCTTTCCTCTGCATCCAACATTTCTCTTATACCTTTCCGTCTTTCGTCTTTCTTTTTTTGAGCTATTGACAACGAGGTAGAGTGAGAATATTTCGGTTTATAGGTATGAGTAGTGCGCATAGCTAGTTCTATTTCCCATGTACCCTTGAAGAAAACAATATCAGTCGATCGGATCGTCTTCATGGAGCATTATGGCACCCCAAACTCAAACCAACTGGTATCACTCTAATATTAGTTCTCTGTTTCTAGAAATCGAGCGAGTTCGTAACTATTTAGAAAAATACATAGAAGGTAAAGAAAATCAACAAATCGTTACTGAAATTGTTGACGATACTTCTGCCCTGGCTCAACTATGTTACCACTTCTATCTCTCCCCATTTGAAAGGGATATCCTGCTAATGTGCGTGGGCCAGGAAATAGAACCTATGTTCCAGTCTTTGGTGGCCATTGCCCAAAAAAATCATCCTCACAAAAACTATCCTACTCTTAGTTTAGCTATAGACGCCCTTCCCGGAGCCAGTTGGCATGTCCTTTCTCCCCAAAGCCCTTTATTTTACTGGCAACTGCTCCAGATTGAACCAGGAAGAATCCTAACCAAGTCCCCCCTCCATATTGACCAGCAAATCCTCTGCTTTCTGTTAGGATACGATGCCACAGACCAGGAATTAGCAGGCAAGATCATACCCCAACCGCCTCAGACTAACCCTCTTTTTTTGCCTCCCTCTCAGTTAAGTATAGGGTCGCAATTGAAAACCATTTGGTCTGGGGGCGAGGGGACAAATAGCTATCCCGTGGTGCAATTATCTGGCTCGGACCGTACCACAAAATACCAAATTGCCTCCGCCACTTGTCAGGATTTGGGGAAAAAGTTACATACTCTCGACCCTGCCGCTCTGACCACCAAGCCCCAGGATGTCTACCAACTCGCGAAGCGTTGGCAAAGGGAAGCCAAACTTAGCAATAGTGTCCTGTTTATTGACTGCGATAGTTATAATTTTTCTGAGCCTGGGCGGGAGTCAGCTCTGAGCAAATTTATTGATAGTAACAATACTCGTTTAATCCTCAGCAGCAATGACCGAAAAATTGACTGTCAGCGGACTATTGTAAACCTAGACATCCCCCCATTGAGCCACCAGGAACAATATGACCTGTGGGAAAGCCATATAGGGTCAGCAGCAGCAGAACTTAACGGTCAACTTGAGCGCATCGCCGTGCAGTTTAACCTCAATACTGCTACTATTCAAGCCGCCTGTGATCAATTCAAAATTCAAAATTCAAAATTCCCACAAAATCCCGGATCTAGCCCCAAGAGCGCCCTAACCCACCCCTACCCCCTCCCAGGAGGGGAACCTGGGGGAGACAGATTTCAAAGTCCCCCAGAATTGGGGGATTTAGGGGGCAAAAATCTCAAAGACGAAACCCACCAATCAACTCAATTATGGGATATCTGCCGCCATTTCGCCCGTAATCAATTAGACCACTTAGCGCAACCGATCAATGCTACGGCTACCTGGGACGATCTGGTATTACCTACCCCACAACGGCTGCTTCTGAGCGATATTGCCACTCATCTCAGACACCAGTATAAAGTCTATCAGCAATGGGGTTTCGCCCAAAAAGGCGACCGGGGTTTGGGCATCAGCGCCCTATTTTACGGGGCTAGCGGTACTGGTAAAACCATGGCAGCAGAGGTATTAGCCCAGGAATTTCGCCTGGATCTTTATCGCATCGACCTAAGTAGAGTAGTCAGTAAATATATTGGTGAGACCGAAAAGAATCTGCGGCGGATCTTTGATGCTGCAGAAACCGGTAGTGCTATTCTACTGTTTGACGAAGCCGATGCCCTGTTTGGTAAGCGTACCCAAGTTAAAGACAGTCACGACCGCCACGCTAACATCGAAGTCAGCTATTTGCTGCAACGTATGGAAGCCTATCAAGGGTTGGCTATATTGACCACCAATTTCCAAAGCGCTCTCGATAGTGCCTTTTCGCGCCGCATTCGCTTTGTGGTCGAGTTTCCTTTTCCCCAAGCCGAAATCCGTACCCAAATTTGGCAGCGCATTTTTCCAGCCCAGACCCCAACCCTTAACTTAAATTACCAGAAACTCGGTCAACTCAATGTAGCTGGCGGAAATATTCGCAATATTGCCCTAAATGCCGCTTTTTTGGCCGCCGCCGCCGATGAAGCCGTGAACATGGAACATATCTATGAAGCAACAAAACGGGAATATCTTAAGTTGAAGAAAATGTTGACAAACGAAGAGATTGAAGGCTGGTTTTAGTTGTGGGGACTTTTAGGGAACAGGGAATAGGGAATAGGTAATAGGTAATGGGGAATGGGGAATGGGGAATGGGGAATGGGTAATAGGTAATAGGTAGAGTGGGCATCCTGCCCGCTCGAAAAGATCAGCAGGCGTAGGGTGGGCAAATGCTTATCCTCTGACAATTTGATCTGGAATCGGGTCGATTTGCCCACCCTACAATAACTAGGACGGGGAGTGTCAAAGACTTAGCTAATAGCCGGAAAACTACCACCAATAAAGTGAATATCACTGAAGGTTTCGTTCGCGTAGCGTGACCGTAGGTCAATCCCTGGCTGCCTGACACATCTGTGTGAAACCAAGACGTATCAGGCTCGACACTGTAACGACTGAATCCGTGAGAACCAGATGCGATTGACATGCAGTCACGCTATCGCGTTCGTAAAAATCCTGACGAG
>NZ_JAAHFV010000560.1:0-2752 GCF_010672755.1 Moorena sp. SIO1F2 | reverse complement strand
TTATATTAATGAATTGTGATAATTTTTAATCCGAAGTTCCCTACTCCCTACTCCCTACCCCCTACTCCCTACTCCCTACTCCCTACTCCCTACTCCCTTGCTCTCAAAACCATTAAATTTAAATAAAGACCAGCTAATAAAACCCAATCATTGATAGTGTAATCAGAGTCAATTCATTGATCTTTTGGACAAAGACAATCAAAAATGTCGAAAAATAAGGTTTTGATGGTACTGGTCTCGCTAATTTTACCCTTTGTGCTTGGTGTGCAAGTAGCAATAGCCGATACCAGCGACTCAGCTCAAACCTGCTTACGAGGGTTACTGTACATGGACAACGGTTGCAGTACAGTAGATTATATGTCAATTGATTACACTCCTGTGATGAATGACAAAGCTGAAAGCTTTTTGAAAGAAATTAAAGCACGGCAGCTCAATGTTGTCACAGCGGAGTCTCTGACCAGTGGCATGATTATTTCCACCATCGTCAACATTCCCCTCTATGGCTCCTACACCTACGGTGGATTTTCCACCTATGATAGTGATGCTAAGCGCAAGATGCTTGGGGTCAAAAAAGGCGATGTTTATACAGAAACCACAGCTCGACAAATGGCTGCTGGTGCTTTGAAAAATAGTCGGGCGATGGTCTCCATTGCAGTTACCGGACACGCCGGACCGGTTGACAAAAATAAATTGGAAGACCTCGGTGTTGTCAACGCAGCAGTTTCTATTCGCACCATCTCTGAGAGCCAAGACAGTGACATCCAAGAGCAGCCCATTGTCTTCAATACCAGCCACCGGCGCATGGCACTGTGCGATGGTGATGGATTGCCTATGACTGAAGTTGTATGCCAACAATATCGTTCCGAAGCTGAGGCCGACCCTAAGGGCTATGTATCAGCTCCAATCTTATCCATGACCCGGAAATTGATTCGGCAAAATGTGGTGATTGACGCTCTGGAACTGGCGACACAACACCTCCAAAATTTTGTCTGTACCAGCGACGGCGATAATGTGACTTGTAAAACTCTCGACTCCATGTGTCAAGAACCCTATGATGGCCGTTACATCAGGTACGGTGAACCAACTTGGGTGATCAAGGAGCACAGCGAGCGTTGTCGATTGGGTATAGGAAAGGGAAGAAAGAAAAGGGAACAGGAAAGACGGAGCAGGCAGTAGAGAGTAGGGAACAGGGAACAAAAATTATCACAATTGATTCATGTACCCTTATTCCCAGATCCGCTGTTCCCTGTTCCCTACTTCAGCAAAGAAGTCTACTGACCTATGCATATATTTATCCAAACACTAGGTTCACGGGGCGATGTCCAGCCCTATGTAGCATTAGGCAAAGGTTTAAAAGCAGCAGGACATACCGTCACAGTCTGTACTAGTGCCAGTTTTGAATTATTCATCAGGGAGCATGGCTTAAGTTATGGCTATATGAACGATGAGATGATGAAGCTGATCAATTCAGATCAAGGTCGGGATGCCATGGAAAATACCACCAACCTCTGGGAAATCATCAAACTCACTCGCAAGTTATCTAAACAAGTTGCTCCCATGCAAAGGATGATGCTTAATGATAGTTGGAATTCCGCACAAGAAGCCAACCCGGATCTGATCATCTTCCACCCCAAAGCCTATGGGGGTCCTCATTTTGCGGAAAAATTGGGCATTCCCGTGATCATGGCGGTTCCTGTGCCGATGCTGGTGCCTACAGCTGAATTTCCTAACATGGGCTTCCCGAATTGGCCTTTAGGGGGCTGGTATAACAAACTGACCTATCGCTTCGTCAATCGATTAATGGAGTTTTCAGCAGGCAAACCCGTTAAAACGTGGCGAGCTGACCATGATTTGCCACCCCAACCGGGGAGTTTTAATATTCTGCGTACCACTACCGGTGAACAGATTCCGGTTTTATATTGTTACAGTAAGTTTGTTATGCCAGAAGCTACGGACTGGCCTGAGAGTGTGGTGCCAACAGGCTACTGGTTTCTAGAGGAAAAGGACACATGGCAACCACCGGCTGAGTTACAGGATTTCCTTGATGCTGGCAATCCTCCGGTTTATGTCGGTTTTGGCAGTATGGCTGGACGACATCCCCAGCGGCTGACGGAAATTGTGATTGAAGGGTTACAGCAAGCGAATGTGCGGGGTATTATTGCTACCGGTTGGGGTGGCTTGGTTGTAGATGACTTGCCAGACAGCATTTTAAAAATTGACAGCGCTCCCCACGATTGGCTTTTCCCCCGTATGGCCGCAGTGGTGCATCATGGTGGGGCTGGCACTACCGCTGCTGGCTTACGGGCAGGTCGTCCTACTATCATTTGTCCCTTTTTTGGGGACCAACCCTTTTGGGGCGACCGTGTTCATGCCCTTGGTGTGGGCAGTAAACCGATTCCCCAAAAGACATTGACTGCCGAGAAGCTGGCTACTGCTATCCGCGAAGTGACGACAAACCAGACTATTCGGCAAAATGCTGAAGCCTTGGGCAAACAAATCCGGGATGAAGATGGCATTGCTAATGCGATCGCTATTATTGAATCTCAATTGGGTTAGGATTTTAGGGAGTCGGGAGTCGGGAGTCGGGAGTCGGGAACAGGAACCAGGGAGTAGGGAGTAGGGAGTAGGGAAGAAAGAAGAGGGAATTGTTAATGGGATGGGTGGGTTATGAACGCACCCTACTAGTTATATCATCTCAGCATAATTACCCTTTATAAAAATCTCCCCCATCTCCCCATCTCCCCATCTCCCA